>DASWDK010000291.1:0-7224 GCA_036395335.1 Thermoanaerobaculia bacterium | reverse complement strand
GGGGAGCCCGAACCCTTCCTCGCGCCGCGACGGACCGAGGAAGACGTCCGAAGCGCGGTAAGCGAACGGCATCCGTTCCGGAGAGAGCCGGTGGTGGTACTCGTCGACGACGGACATCGCCTTCTCGAGATCGCTCATCGGCATCGTCGAGACCCGCCGCAACCGGAACTTTCCTCCCCGCCGGCGCCAGAGGGCGAGCCCGCCGAGAGCGATGGGAATACCCTTTACATCCGCCTCGTAAGGTCCGACGACGAGAACGACCGGTGGATCTCCGGGCGGCCGGGGCGGCGCGGGAAAGAAGCCGTCGCGCTCGAACGCCTGGCCAACGTTCGTCACCGGATCGAGGCCCTTGCCGCGGAGCAGCCTTGCGAGGGTCTCGGACACGGTCAGCTTAAGCGTCGGCGCGCAGTACGCCTCCTCGATCGCGCCGCGGAGGTGAGCGTAGAACTTGAAGTCTCCCTCATACCCCTGACAGAGATGAAAGACCGGGCCCTTCGAGCCTGCGAGCGCGGGGGCGACGGTCGTCCAGAACGTCGCCACGCAGACGTCGGCGCGCGGGAGTTCCGCGGATTCCGCGAACGCGGCGCGCTCGAAGCGCACGCGCGCAATCGGAAACCAGTCGGGAGACGCCTGCGGCGAGACGACCGCAACCCGGTGTCCCCTCCGGCAAAGCGCCTCGGCCTGGGCGAGCGCGACCTTGACCCCGCCGCAGAGGTTCGTGGACTCGAGAAGATAGGCGATTCGCAGGCTCAGCGATGAGTCCAAAGTCGCAGGTCCAAAGTCCAAACGAGACGGGGAGACGATCTCACTTCGGGCTCCCGATCGCGACCCACTGATAGGTCGTCAAGCTCGTGGGATTCGCCCCGCCGAAACCGGAGGCCCACGCGACGAACGCATCGGCGTCGGGAGCAGCCCCGCCGGGCAGGGACTCGATCCCGATGGCCCGCCATCCCGCTTCCTCGAGAGCTTCTTCGAGAAACGACCGCGAGAACCAGCGCAGGTGGCCGGCGTCGGCGAGACCTGCGGGCAGGACGTCGAACCGCCCGAGGACCAGGTCGCGCACCAGCGAGAGATGTCCGACGTTCGGAACACTCGCGACGAGAGTCGCCGCGGGCGCCGCGAGCTGGCGCGCGCTCGCGAGCGCGCCGACCGGATCCTCAAGGTGCTCGAGGACGTCGGCGAAGAGAAACGCGTCGAACGTCTCCCGTGCGGCGGCGAGCGATTCGAAGACGGCGAAGGCCTCGCCTTCCACGACCCGATCGAGGCGCAACCGGGCAACCGCCGCGGCGGCGGGATCTTTCTCGATGCCCGTTGCATGCCCTCCCGATCGCTTCTTCCACGCCGCTCCCGCCGCTCCTGCCCCGCAGCCGACGTCGCAGAGACGGCGAGCGTTTTCCGGCAGGTGCCGGAGGAGCTCGGGCCTCTCGTGCTCGGGGCGGTCCTCGAAGACGAGCGCCCGAAACTCCGGGTCGACCTCCCCCGTCGGGCTCGAAAAGAGTCGGGCCGAATAGTCCGACACGCTTTCGCCCGCGCAGGATGGAATCCGCGCCGGCCGAAACGCGATGGCCGGAGCGGCCGTCGCCGGAAACGCGGCGGCAGGGGGCGGCCACCCTGCTCTTTCCAGCTCGCGCAAGGTGTGCACCGACCCGATTTCGGTGACCGGGAGGGGAACGCAGGGAACCGCCGTCGCCCCGGTCACCCGGGGAGGCCTTTTGAGCGGAGCGGGAATCGCCCGGCTCTCGCGTACGACGACGCAGATTTCCGCACCTTCCAGCGCGCCGGCCGGGTCCAGGGCGGAAGGTTCATCCGCTTTTGCCAGACCGAGTGCCCGCCGCCAGCGGAGGCGTCCGATCCGACGGCCGTAGTCGGCCGGAACGTCGGAAGGGAGGAAAGCGAGCTGGAGAGAAGGACCGGGGAGACTCAAGGAAGGCTCGACACAGGATCGGGCCGGCGCGCCAGGTCTTCGACGGACTCCGACTCCACGAGCCTCCAGGCGTGGGCCGGGTTCATCAGACCGACCGTGTACTCGGCGGGAACAACCGAGAAGCCGGGATCCAGAATACGCATGTCGTGCAGATGGAGCGCCTTTTCGTCGGCGAGAAAGACGTAAACCTTGAACTGCCCCTGCGCAATTGGAAGATTCGGTACTTCCAGCCGGAGGCGGTAGCGCTTCCTTCCGGAGAGCGGAGCCCACTCCTCGCGGCGGGTGTCCATCGCGAAAGCTTGAACACCGTCCTCGCGGTCGATTCCGACCCGGACCTGGAAGGCGAGCCCGGAATCCACCGACTGGAACGCGACGTCGATGACCAACGCCTCACCGCTGGCAAATTCGGTGCGCGGGTGACCCGAGCCGTCGTGTACGACCACTTCCGTCAACAGCGCGGGGCGCCGTCCTTCCGTCGAAACCGGGGAAACATCGGCGAGGCCGGCACTCCGCCGCTCCTTCTCCTGCAGGAATGCTTCGTACCGCCGGACCACGCCGACAGCTGGCCCCGACGCGGCCTCCATGCCTTCCCGCAGCCAGATCGCGCGATCGCAGAGGAGCGCCACGTAATAGAGCGCGTGCGAGCAGAAGAGAAGCGTCCCGCCCCGTTTTTGAAAGTCGGTGATGCGATCGATCGACTTCTTCTGGAAGTATCCGTCCCCGACGGCGAGCGCTTCGTCGACGATCAGGACTTCCGCGTCGGCGTGGGTCGCGACCGCGAAGGCGAGCCGCAGCGCCATTCCGGAGGAGTAGGTGCGGACCGGCCGATCGAAAAAATCGCCGAGCTCCGCGAAATCGCGGATTTCCGGGAGGCGCCGGCGAATCTCGCCGGACGAAAGCCCGAGCAACGCCGCGTTCATCCGCGCATTCTCCCGACCCGTGAATTCCGGATGGAAACCCATTCCCAGCTCCAGGATCGAGGCCACCGTGCCGCTGCGCTCGATCGACCCGGAAGTCGCTTGTGTCGTGCCGGCGACGATCTTCAACAACGTCGACTTGCCTGCGCCGTTCTCCCCGATCAGGCCGAGCGCCCGGCCGGACGGCAGCTCGAAAGAAATGTTGGTGAGAGCGTGGAAGGGGCGATGTCGCGGGACGCGGAAGAGGAGTTCCCGCAGCCGATCGAAAGGGCTCTCGTAGAGCCGGTAGACCTTCGAAATCGATTCCGCCCTGACCGAGAGGCGGTCCGTCAACGCCCGACCCTCCTGTGCGTCACCGTCCGAGCGCGAACTCGCAACGGCGGCAGAGGAAATCGTCCGGCGCCTTTTCGACGCCATAGGTCCACCGCCGGAGCCTGGCCATGACGTCGCCTCCGAGAATTTCGCCGACGCTCTGAATCTTCAAGTCTCCGACCAGGAGCTTTTCGGAGTAGTCCTGGCAACAGAGGACCGCTCTCGCAGTCGCGGTGACGTGAAGATGCTCGAAGGGCCTCGACCCCATGAGCTCGCACCCTTTGAGCTCCCGGATGGGCGGCGGCTCCGGGACGAACGTGCCGCTTCCCGGCCGACTGCGGATTCGGAAGGGTTTCACTTGCCAGCCCAGCGGCTCGAAACGCTCCCGAATCTCGCGGACGTCGCGGCGGTGCGCTTCGTCGTTGTTTCCAAGAGCGACGATGACTGTCTCCTCGGCGATTTCGCGGGCGGCGAGCGCATCGATGTTCGCGAGCACCCGCGCGAGGTCCCGCGTGCCATGCATCTTCTCGTAGCGCGTCGGGTCGAGCGTGGGCAGGTTGATCCCGATGTAGCGGAATCGCCCGGCAGCGGCAAGCCGATCGGCCCGGTCCGGCCCGAAGTGAGAGGCGTTGGTGAGAAGAGACACGGGAAGGCGACGTGCGAAGAGCGCCAGGCAACGCTCCTCGAATAGCGGGTCGATCGTCGGCTCGTTGTAGTTCGACAGAAAGACGACGACGCTGGAGCCCCCGATCTCGAGCACCTGATCGGCGATCGACTCGAAGAGTTGCTGGCTCATCACTTCGCGTTCGCGCGGATCGACGGACACCGGACAGAAGGGACAGCGATGATTGCAGGTCGTGCAGGTCTCGAGCGAGACGTAGAGCAGGTGCGATCGGCGGGTCTCCGTGTCGAGGTCGTCGATCAGGAAGCGCGCCGCGCGCAGGTGCTCGAGAACCGCCGGATCGATCTCCGTAGTGTCGCCTTCCCGCAGCCGGCTGAGAGCCCGGAAACCCGGGCCGTCCTTGGGCAGCGACTCCCCGGTCGCCGGGTTGTAGAGGACCGAGCCGCGGTCGTGGAGATAAGGCGACGGAATTTCGGCTTCCAGGACGGCGGAGCCGGCCGAGGCGGAAATCGGAAGTCTTTCGGTTTCGCTCATCGTCTCGGCCGCGTCATTCTACCGTCTGGTCTGGTTGGTTCTACGTTTCGGAGCACGCCGGCATCCGCGCCAAACCGCCCAAAAAAACGGGGCCCCGGCAGAGCCGGGGCCCCGTTGACGAAAAAGTCGAGTCTCCTCAGTTCAAGAGACGCGTCGGGCGGCCCTGGACGAAAATGGTGTCGGAGCTGATCTGGTCCACGGTGACGACGTACGCGCCGACCCGGCTTCCTTCGAGCACTTCGACCCGAATCGTCATGGGCTCGCCGACGATACCCGGGATCGCCGACATCGGGAGCTGCACGTAGTGGCCGGAGCGGCTTGCATCGTTCAAGACGAAGTCGAACACGCCTCCCGCCGAGCCGTCCTGTTTGACCGCCGTCACGCGGACGCGTGTCGGGAGATCGCCCATCGCGAAGAAACCGATGTTGGTCCGGAACCGCAGATTCTGCTGCGCGCCGGGAAGAACGAGGGGGCTGCCCGGAGCCACGCTCTCGCCGTTGGAGTACACGAAAAGCTGCATACCGGCCGTCCCCTCGGCACCGCGGTCGTCGTAGATCCGTCCGCCGATCAGGAGCGGCGCGGTCGCCGAGTCACTCGATGCGCGGTAGGAGATCCGAAGCAGTCCGAGAGTCGACTCCTGGTTCAAATCGATGCCGGCGGGGGCGTAACGAGCGAGCACGCTTCCGACGACGTCGTCCAGGATGACCGAACGGACAGGGCCGATCGAGACCGGCGCGAGAACCCGCTGTTCGACCCCGTCGCGGTCGGTGAAGCGATACTCGAACGTCAGGTCGCGCGCAACCGAGCTGTTGCTGTAGAGCGTAAGGTCGGTCTTCCAGTGCGCCCCGCCCGTCACGATACGGCCGACGCCGGGGATGAAGTAGTCGATGAGGGCGTCGGCGTCTGCCGAAATGCGTGGTGTGTCATCGGAGACCTGGACGAGGTCGTTGTTCCGCCGGTCCAGAGCGGACGCGGCGGCGATCAGCGTACCTCCCGTGCCGACCGGCGACGCCTTCAGGACGTAGCGCTTCGTGGAGTCGGTCAGCCCGAGGTCCGCCGCCTGCAGGAGGGTTTGCTGGAACGCGCCGATCGGGAAATCGCGCGACAGAGTTTGCGCCCCCGACTCGTCGAGCAAAGAAATCTGAGCGCCGTCATCCCCGAACGCGGTCAGACGGAAGAACCCGTTCTCGCCTGAGGCGTTGAAGAGAGAAACGTTGAACCGATAATCGTTGTCGTTGCGGAGGCCGACGAGCGTCTGCTCCGTCGCGACCTCGAGAGACTGGGTCGTCGTGCCGTATGGCCCGACTTTGAACGTCGGAAGGGACGATCCGAACGAACGCCCCTGCTGCGTGTAGTAGACCGTCGCCGTCGCGATCGGGTCGGCATTGCCGCCGTCGTACTTGACGATCAGGACTCCGCGGCCGTCCTTGCCGAGCCGGCTCTTGATGACGTCGGTCGCCGACCAGGACTGACCCGCCGCCAGCGGGACGCTGTTGACCGAGTTGAACGGGATCGTCGAGAGGTCCGACGGGAAGGTCGTTCCGAACGGCTCGTAATCGAGCGTGAGCGTCATCGGTTGGGTACCGGGATTCGCGATGGAGATGTCTGTCGCCCACGTTCCGTCGGTTGCCGGAGGCGCCGGATCGATGTGGCCGGCGCCCGGGATCATCAGAGCCTGGAAGCGTGGCGGGGTGACCAGGAACCGGATTAGCGTCGAAGTCGCGCCCGAGGTCGCGGTTCCACCCCCCGTAACGGTCAGGTTGACCGTGCGGGAGCCGGTTGTCGTGAATGCGAACGTTGCCGTGCGCTGGTCGAAGGGACCCGCAGGACTCGTCGGACCGGATGGCGTCCAGGAGAACGTCGCCGCCGGATCCGGCTCGGTTGCTGCCAGGGTGATCGCCCGGCCGGCCTCGGCCTGGTAGACGCCGGTCAACGGATTCGGATCTGCTCCCGTGACTGTATTGCCCGCAGAAGGCCGGGGCGGCCCGCTCGGAGCGATGCTCACCGGGGCGCTCGCGGAGGCCGTCTGGGTGCCGCTCGTCGCCTGGACGGTGACGGTCCACGTTCCCACCGCCGAATACGTATGCGAGTTGGTGGCCGGACCGGAAGAGAAGCCCCCTCCGCTCCCGCCGCCGCCGACACCAACGGGGGCGCCGCTGCTGTCTCCCCAATTCCACCCGTACGAGTAGGAACCGCTTCCGCCGCTGGCGCTCGCAGTGCACGAGATCGCCGTGCCGGTCACCCCCTGGCCGGGGCAGGTCACCGAAACCGACACCGGGCTTCCGCCGCCGCCGCCACCACCACCACCGCCACCACCGCCGCCGCCGCCACCCCCGCCACCCGACGGACTGGAGATCGTGATCTTCTGAACCGCGACGGCACTGCCGACGACCGCTTTCAAATAGCACGTCGAGCAGGTCGCGCTCGGGGTGTAGCTCCCGGGTCCGGCGCCGGCAGAACTATCGAGAAGAACGTCGCCGGTGGTACTCGGATTGTTGTTCGAGCTGGAGTACCACGTCGTCCCCGGATGCGTGATGCCCGCGGGAAGGGTCTCGCTGTCGAGAAGGTAGTAGTGCGTCCCCGACGTCAGATAGAACGTCCCGCTGAAATAAGACGCGAGCTGCGTCGGAGGGTTGTCGAGGAAGACCGCGATGGCAGGCTGGGGGGCCCAGCTCGTCGAAATGAACGGTTGCGAGACGGTCAGCGACTGCAGCTGGCCAGTGGAGCCCCTGAGGTTGTACCGCAGGTGGACGAAGTAGCTGCCGTCCGTGGCAGGAGCGGTCACGGTCGTGGAATCGATTCCGTTCACAGCGAGAAATGTTGCTGCCAGCGTGCCGGAGAAAGTCGCCGGGACCGTCGCTGTCGACGCAATTGCGTACTCGACCGAGTTCAAAGTCGCGTTCCCGATCTGCATC
>DASWDK010000290.1:0-3496 GCA_036395335.1 Thermoanaerobaculia bacterium | reverse complement strand
CGGCTTCATCGTCACCGCGGTCATCTGGGGCGCCGCTGTGGCCGAGCTGATCGATCGGCGTTTCGCGGCGAGCGCGCTCTACTTCTTCGGCGGCGCCGGACTCTGTCTCTTCGGCGTGATCCACTCACCGACCGCGCAGGGGACGTTCTTCCTGCCATGGCGGATCGCCGACCCCGCCCCTTTCACGTTCGCCGCCTCCTACGCCGTTCTGGGGCTCGTCGTGCTCGCCGCTGCACTCGTGCCTCGAGCACGCGAGGCAGCGAGCGAAGCGACGAGCTCGATCCCCTGAGAGCGGATCCCGCGGCTCACCGGGCCGTGACGGTCACGATTGCCGAGAGCGCGACGTTCCCTTTCGTGTCGTAGACCTTCGCCTGGAGCTGATAGCTCTTGACGCTCCCTCTCGCCGGAACCTGCCAGTTGCAGACGTATGGGCTCGTGGCGTCGGAGCAAGCCACGCTCGAGTTGGCGAGGAAGTCCACACGGCTGACCGCGTAGCTCCCGGGCGTGACCGAGGCGGTCATCGAGACGGTCGACTTGCGCTGCACGGTGGTCCCATTTGCGGGGCTCTCGATCGAGACCTGCGGGAGCGTGGGCGCATCGACCGCGATCGGCACCGTTGCCGAGGTGCCCGTGTTCCCCGCGGCATCCCTCGCCGTCGCGGAGAGAGAGTGCGAGCCGGGTGCCGTGGTCCCGGAGTCCCAGGTGATCGTGTAAGGCGCGGATGCCGCCGAACCGATCGGTGTCGTCCCCGAGTCGAGGAAGAAGTCCACGCGCGTGACGCCGAAGTTGTCGGATGCATTGGCGGTCAACGAGACGTCTCCCGAGACGTGTGAGCCGGAGCTCGGGCTCGCGATCGAGACCGTGGGATTCTCGGTGTCCGGTCTGCCCGGGACCGGCGTCGCCACGACGTAGGCCGACACGAGGTCCATGTTGCCGCTGTTGTCCTGGACCTGGAGCATGAGCCAGTACACGCCGGGCGTGTCGTACCGGCAGCTTCCGAACGGGCTCTGCGACCCGGAGGTGTAGCCACTGTCTCCGCAGCTCCTGAAGTACCACTGAATGGCTCCGTCGGGATCGCTGCTCGCGCTCATGTCGATGTTGACAGTCAGGGGAACCGGGCCGCTCAACCGGTCGAGATTCGCACCGGCGATCGGCGGCTCGCCGGTGGCGCCCCCGAGGCGGACCACCGCACTCGGCCTCGTCGAGAGGTTGAGCTCCGGGTCGATGGCCATCGTCGAAAAGCGATAGACGCCGGCACTGTCGAGCTGGACGCTCGCCGTCGGGCCCGTGTAGCAGCAGCCGCCGCTCGCGCCGTTCCTCTGACCGATCCAGAGGTCCTTGCCAACCTGACCCCCTTCCGGATCCGTCGCGGGAAAGCTCACGAAAGCCGTGACCGGAAAGATCGAAGGATCCGTGGTCGTGACCGTCAGCGCCACCGAGGGCGGAAGACCAGGACTCGGAGCCGGTGAAACCGTCACGTAGTCGCGGCCGTGAGCTCCCCCGCCCCGGCCGTCCGCCACCGAAGCGTCGTAGGAGACGATCGCCGCTCGCGCGGGAGAGGGCGCGATGAAGGCGACGGTGCTCCCGCTCGCGTTCGGGAAGAGTTGACTCGACATCCAGCCGAAGAGCCACTGCGATCCGGTGTCACCGGATCTGGCCCAGGCCGTCCGGAGCGGATCGTTGTCCGGATCGGAGACGTCCGCTGTGAGGTTGACCGGGCTTCCGGCGGGGGCGAACACGTCCGGCCCGATCGTCAGGGTCGGGAAGCCGTTCAGCACGATGGGGTTGGAGAGACGCGGATTCGCGAGGGTCTTCGGAAAATTCAAGCGTCCCCCGGTCGAAGTCGTCTCGGCGCGCGGATCGCTCAACGCGTCGAGGCTTCCCGGGTCGAGGACGATGTCGCGCGCTTCGTAAGCGGTGAGCGCCGGTTTCTGGTGCGCGAGAGCCGCGATCACGCCGGAGACGTGCGGCGTGGCCATCGAGGTTCCGGAGAGGAGCTTGTAACCGCTCGCATCGCAGATCGGAATCGGCGGGGCCGGCGGCAAGCTGCAGAGGGGGACGGACGAGAGAGTGCCGACGCCCGGAGCCGCGATGTCGACGTTGAAGAGTCCATAGTTCGTGAAGCCCGCGCCGAGATCGTTCTGGTCGGAGGCGAGCACGGAAATGATTCCGCGGTTGTCGTACCCGGCTGGATACATCGGAGAGACGTCCGCATTCCGCCCGCTGTTTCCCGCGGCACAGACGTTCACGACGCCCAACGCCTCGACATCCGCCATCGAGTTCTTGAGTTCCTGGCTGAAGCCGTCGCCGCCCCAGGAATTGCTGGTGAGGCGGACGTTGACGCCTGCCTGTTTCAAGGCCTTGACGTTTTGGAAGCAGAGGACGGCGTCCGAAGTGTAGCCGCTCCCGTTCGGGCCCAGGAACTTGCACGAAATGAGCTTGACCTGCCAGTTGAGCCCGGCGATTCCGACCCCGTTGTTGGCGACTGCGCCGATGGTTCCCGCGCAGTGGGTGCCGTGCCCATAGTCGTCCGCTCCCCCGGGCGAGCAACTGCTGTTCATGCAGGTCAGGCTGTCCGCGCTGTCCAGGTTGCCCTGGAGGTCCAGGTGCGTGAAATCGATCCCGGTATCGATCACGACGACGTACACGTCACTGGAGTCGGTCTGAGTGTCCCAGGCCGTTGGAGCGGCGATCTTCGCCATGTCCCACTGCTGGCTCCAGAGCGGGTCGGTCGGAACGGCGACGGCCTGCCGGACGTAGTCGGGCTCGGCGTTGACGACGTTCGGATTCCCGCGGTAGCGCCGCACGACCTCCGCGACCGAGAGCCCCGGCGGGTTCGGGACGAGGAAGAGACGGGAATCTCCCGGGGAGGCACGGGCCGGACCGGAGCCCGGGAGAAAACCGACCGGTGCTCCATTTCGGAAGCGAACCAGAACACGCGATGGGTGATGAGCGGGAGCATTGAGGCCCGTTGTGGTGACCGTTGCGCCCCCCCGGTCGTCCCGGGAGACCGAAGTGGACACCGCAAAGGGTGCCTGCGCCTGTGCCGGAACCGTGAGAGCGGTAACGAGCGCGAGCGGAAGAAGAGCAACCAGAAAACGGGGGCGGGTTCTCCGCTCGGAGGCTCGCGAAGGGTGGGACATCATGCGCCTCCTTTCGCTGGGGTGGGTCGGGCCGTGTGGTCGACTTTAGTCTAATAGACTTTAGTCGGGCAGGATCAAATAAATGACTCTGAGCTCGTTATTTACGGAGAGGGCGGCCGGTACCCGTTCCGGGCAGTCGCCTTTTTACCGCCGTCGAGCTGCCGGGGGCGGGAGTCCCGCCACCCCGGCCCGGCGGCCTGCTAAGCCCCGGGCGGCAGAGCCGAGCGGATTCTTCGGCTGAACCGAGTCACCCGGTTTCGGATCTCCTCCGTGTCGAGGGTCCGTAACCGGCGACGATCCATCAAGACTGCGCCGTCCACGATGACGGTCTCGACCGAATCGCCGCGCGCGGA
>DASWDK010000289.1:0-2182 GCA_036395335.1 Thermoanaerobaculia bacterium | reverse complement strand
GGGGCAGGCGCTCGTGCAGAAGCCGCACGTCGTGCACGCCCAGATCGTCTCCTCGGTCAGCCATCCGCCGATCAGATCCTTCCGGGTCTTCGACGCATCTCCGTTTCCGCGGCCGGACGCCGCCGCGAGGATCTGCGGGGTTGCTTCATACACCGCGTCCCGCAGGTCGCCGATGAAGACCTTCGGATCGAGTGGCTTGCCGGTCAGCGCGGTCGGGCAGACGACCCGGCAGCGCCCGCACTCGGTGCACGTGTAGCCGTCCAAGACCGACTTCCACGAGAGATCCTCGACTCGAGAGACGCCGAACCGCTCGGAGGCCTCGAGGTCGGGGGTTCCGAGGCGCCCCATCGGGTCGAGCTTCATGAAGAACACGTTCGGAACCGCCGTGATGATGTGGAAGTGCTTCGAGTACGGCAGGTAGTTGCCGAAGAACAGAACGTCGGCGAGATGCGTCCACCATGCGGCGTCGTACAGCGCGCGGAGCCGGTCCGGCGGGAGACTGGCGAGCGCCCCGGCGATCGCGGCGACCGCCGGCGACCACGGGCTCGCGAGTCGGGGCGCAAGCGCGATCTTCGCCCCTTCGGCGAGCAGGTCCGCGGAGATCAGGAGAGCGATCAGGAAAAGGATGAACCAGGCGTCGGCGGTCAGATCGAGCCGGGGAGGCCGCGCGAGGGCGCGCCGCGCCACCGCCATCGCGACCCCCACGAGCACGAGGACCTCGAAGACGTCTTTCGCGAGCGTGTAGGCGTTGCCCGCCGCTCCGGGCAGCAGAACGAAGCCGGGCACGAGACCTTCCACGACCAGCGCGATCGTGCGCACCAGCAGAACGATGAATCCGGTGAACAGCAGGATGTGGAACACACCCGCGTAGAGGTCGCGGAACATCCGTTTCTGCAGAAACGCGTACTCGATGGTTTTCCAGATCCGCGTGCCGATCCGGTCGAAGCGGTTTTCCGGGCCGGTCGCGAGGAGGACGCGGACCCGCCGCGACATCGAGTAAGCAAAGGCGGCGAGCGCGAGGAGGACGAGAAGACCGAAAAAGAAGGTGCCGGGGACGCCGAGGATGGGTCGTTCGGTGGGCAGCGGAGGCACGGGCCAACTCTAAACGAGTCGGTGGACTGCAGTGGGTGCAGGTCCGCGGGACCTGTCCCCACGACTTACTTATTCCGCCTTCGCGGCTCGCACCGCTTTCGCCACCTCCGGAACGGTCTGAAAGATGTCGCCGACGATCCCGTAGGTGGCGACCTTGAAGATCGGCGCCTCCGGATCCTTGTTCAACGCCACGATCACTTTCGAAGTCCCCATCCCCGCCAGGTGCTGGATCGCACCGGAGATTCCGCAGGCGACGTAGAGCGTCGGCGAAACCACCTTGCCGGTCTGACCGACCTGGTGCTGGTGGTCGATCCAGCCCGCGTCGACGACCGCGCGAGACGCGCCGAGAGCAGCGCCCAGCGCCTGCTGGAGATCCCGAATCAGCGGCCAGTTCTCCGGACCCTTGATGCCGCGGCCGCCCGAGACGATGACGTCGGCCTCCGCGACGTCGAGCTCCTTCGACTCGGAGGTCTCCACCTTGAGCACCCGGGCACGCGGAGAGATCTCTCCGAGCTCGATCGGTTCGACCTGAGCGACGGCGGCGGTCGGGTCGGCCTCCGCCGGAAAGACGTTCGGCCGCGTCGTCGCAACCTGGAGAGCTGCCGAGCCGCAGTCCACCTCCGCGCGAGCCTTTCCGGAATAGACCGGCCGCGACGCGATCAGGCGGTCCTCCTCGCGCCTCAAGTCCATGACGTCGGCGAGGACCGAGACGTCGCGGCGGGCGGCGAATCGCGGAGCGACGTCTTTGCCCATCGCGGTCGCGGCTATCAGGACGGCGTCGGGAGCCTCCTTCTGCGCCGCTGCGTCCAGCGCCCCAACGTATCCCTTGTTGCTGTAGAGCGCGAGATCCTCCCGGTCGGCGACGTGGACACGAATCGCCCCGTAAGAGCCGAGGCCCGGCGCGAGAGGGATGACGCTTTTGCCCGCGATCACCGCCGCGACCGGTTCTCCCGCGAGGCGGCGCGCGAGGGAGAGCGCTTCGAGCGAAGCCTTGCGGATCTTGCCTTCCCGCTGCTCGATGAAGACCAGGAACTTCATGCGCGGGTCATAGGACTTTGGCTTCTTCGCGCAGCAGCCGCACCAGCTCCTT
>DASWDK010000288.1:0-9919 GCA_036395335.1 Thermoanaerobaculia bacterium | reverse complement strand
TATGCGAAATCCGACCGCGGGCGTCGAGAGCCTGGCGGTGGAGACGGAATCGCCCTGAAGAAACCTCGCCGTGAGCTTGCGCCCTTTCGGCAGACCGAAACCGAGCAGGCAATGGGCGCCGCCCTCGACCACCACGTGCCGGCCGTTGGGAAACCCCGCGAGAACCTCTCTGGCGTTGGACGGCGGCGTGTGCGCATCGAGAGTGCCGCTGACGAAGAGCACCGGCACCGTCGAAGAGACCGGCGCGCGGAAATCGGGACCAAGGTCGGCAATTCCCCAGGCGTCGCAGACGTCGGGCATCGGGAAGTCTGCGGCGACCCCGAGGAGGGTCTCGGACGACTGGGACCGGACTTTCTCGCGACGAGCGGCTGACGCGCCCGAGGCGCACCGCATCGTGAAGTCGATGGCGGGCGGAGACGCGCTGTGTCGGCTGGTCAGAGAGCTCGAGGCCAGCTCCTGGAAATCTCCCTTGAGCATCGCGAGGTAGAGACCGGGCAGGCGCGAAATCTGGTCACGAGAGGAGAGCAGATTTCGCGTGAAGCATTGCAGGTCGAACTTCCCGACGGTGACCATGCGCCTCTTACCCGTCGCCGCGTCCACCCCCTCGACCCGCTCCGGCTCGCGATCGAGGTTCTGAAGGACGATCTGAACGGCTCCGAGAAAGCTCGGCATCCGCGCCGCGAGGAGTGGAGCGCGCTTCACGAGCTGGTCGAGCTTCGCCAGCACCTCCTGAAAATCCCGCGGCATCCGTTCCATGTGGTCCGGACCTTGAACGCCGAACAGAACTGCGCGATCGACGGAGCTCTCGAAGAGACGGATGGTCGCAAGCGCGAGATGGGTGCCGTAACTCCCGGCCAGGAAGCTCAGCTTCGGCACGCCGAGAGCTCTCCTCAGGTCTTCGAGGTCGCGTGCGCTCTCGTTCGTGTTGTAAGAGGCGAGGTCGACGCCGCGACGGGTCCAGAACTCGCGGCACTCGCTTGCGTGCTCGCGGAAGGCAGCGAGCACGAGGTCGCGCTCCATGGGTCGATCGAGCGGCAGGTCGAAGCGGCCCGGACAATCCAGACGCGGCTGTGAGCGACCCATGCCGCGCTGATCGAGAGCGATGACGTCAGCAGACTGCGCGATTTCGAGGAACAGCGGAAGGATCGGCCCCTCCGCGTCCAGGGTCCCTGACCCTCCCGGCCCGCCGGCGAGCCAGACGACGGGCGCGCCCGGCCGCGGCGCGGCGGTCCGGATCCGCAGGAACGCGAGCTCGATCGCGGGCCCCGATGGCCGCGCGTGGTTCTCGGGAACGGTCAGCCATCCGAGCTCTGCGGCGACCGGCGGGGAACCGTCGCGGGGCTGGATCGTTTGGGGAGTCAATCGGATGCGTTCCGATACGGCGGAGGCGGGCAAGGATTCCTGCGCGAATCCGACAGTGGCGGCGAACCCGAGGGCCAGAAAAACCGAGCGGCGCATCCCGCACCTCTTGAGAGGAGAGACGCAGAGTCACCCCGCCGGTTTTGTGGTTTGGACGAATGAGCCGCATCGCGGGATGAGTCCGCTAAACCCGTCCGCGATCGCTCCGTAACAGATGGAAAGGAACGCCGGCTCACCTGCCGGCGCCAATGGAGGACACATGAGACGCCTTGTCCATCCGGCGACTTGTTCGCTCTTCGCGGCCGGGGCACTCGCCGCCGCTTCCGCAATCGCACAGCCGTCGCTGACGCTTCCTCAACCGAGCCCGAAAGCCTCGGTCTCTCAGACCGTCGGCCTGACAGATATCGCGATCAGTTATCACCGGCCGGCCGTGAACAAGAGAACGATCTGGGGAGGCCTCGTCCCTTACGACGAGGTCTGGCGCGCGGGAGCGAACGAGAACACGACGATCACGTTCTCCTCGCCGGTCGTCGTAAACGGCAAGCCCCTGCCCGCCGGCACGTACGGGCTTCACATGATTCCGACGCAGGGGGACTGGACGATCGCGTTTTCGAACGTCAGCTGGGCCTGGGGAAGCTTCAGCTATGACGAGAAGGAGGATGCCCTCCGTGTGACGGCGAAGCCGCAACCGGCCGAGTTCCAGGAGAGGCTGTCGTACTCGCTCGACGAGCCGACCGACAAATCCGTCGAGGTCGCCCTGCGCTGGGAGAAGCTGAGGATTCCGATCCCGGTCGAAGTCGACACGCCCACCGTCGTCGTCGCCAACCTTCGCAAGGAACTGCGAGATCTCCCACGATTCTCGTGGCAGGGCTGGAACCAGGCGGCGGCCTACTGCGTGCGCAACAAGGTCAACCTCGACGAAGCGCTCATGTGGGCCGACAAATCCATTTCGATGCAGCAGAACTTCAACAACCTGCGCACGAAGGCGGGGATCCTCGAGGCGAAGGGGGACGCCCGGAGCGCGGCCGGCCTGCGCGAAAAATCGATGGGGATCGCGACCGAGGCCGACATCAATGCCTACGGATATCAGCTTCTCGGCGAGGGGAAGACCGACGAGGCGATCGCGATGTTCCGCAAGAACGTAAAGGACCATCCGGAGAGCTGGAACGTCTACGACAGCCTGGGCGAGGCCTACGAGAAAAAGGGCAACAAGAACCTCGCGACAGAAAACTACCGCAAAGCGCAAAGCATGGTTCGCGACGCCGAACAGAAAAAGAGGATCGACGGCGTTCTAAAAAGGCTCGGCGCCTAACACCCGCCTTTCCGATTCGATCGAGGCGTCGGGCTACCGCGAACTTCGGACCGTCGCGTTCCGCGGCGGCTCGATTCCAAGCGCCCGCGCGATCCGGGCGGCGATCTCCCAGGAGCCGATGGCGTCGGCTCGGGACGGCGGGATTCCCGGGCCGGCGGCGAAGAACGTCGCGTCGATCTCCGGGTAGACGTTGCGGTACCCGTGGCCCCCGTAGTCGCGGCGCTCGCCGAGGGGTGCGCCTTGCTCGATCTTCTTCGTGAAGAGGAAGCCGGGTTTCGCGAGCACGATCAGGTCGCCCGATTCCGGGGCGCGAAGCCCGAGCTCCTGCGCGTCATTCCGCCGCGTGATCCGATCGAACGGGGACTCCCCGCGAACCCGAAAGTCTCTCAAGACCTGTTCCGCCCGGTCGAGCGCCGCGGGCGCTCCCGCCGGGTTGACGTAGATATGAGCGATCCCGCTCGCCGGCACGCCCGCGAGCGGCGAGGACGCTGCGACGTTCTTCTCCGCGTCCAGTCTCACGAGGCCGGCCTCGCGAAGGATCTCGTTGATCGAGATCTCTCCCCAGATCGGCGTCATTCCATGGTCCGAAGTGACGAAGAGCGAGTCGGCGGGCGAAAGAGCCTTCTCGATCGCGTCGAGTGACCGATCGGCGAGCGCGTAGCTCTGCTCCACGAGCCGAAGGAAGCGAGCGGACCGCTCCGGCGTGAAGCGCGGTTGCCTCGGATCGACCAGCAGGAACTCGTGCGACGTCTCGTCGACCTCCGGCTGGTAGATGAGGAGAAGGTCCCAGTCGCGGCGGGACAGCGCGAGAAGATCCGCGCGCGTCAGGAAGTCGACCAGCCTCTCCGTCTGCTCCAGGAAGATTTCCGAGCGACTGCTCTCCGCTCCAAAGGCCTCCGCGTCCGGCATTCCCGGCCAGAACCCGATTTGCTCATCGAGCGTGCGAACCCACTCACTCGGAACGCCGGTCGAGCGCGAAAGCGGACCGACGTAGATCTCCGCATTCGAGAGGTCCGGCGAGAGGGTGAGCACCTTGCACCATGCTCCGGTGCGGCCGTCCGCGCTCGCGATCTCGACCGGGAACCATTCTCCGACGCGAACCTCGCGCCGCTGCCCGGTTTCCGTTACGAGGAGCATCCGGTCGTAGTCGACGCGCCCGTCGTCGGTGCCGTCGAGCGCCAGAAGCCGGATCGAGTAGGACGTCTTTGGAAACGAAAGGACCATCTGCCGAACCGGGGAGAAGCTCGGTCGAACGCCGGACGATTCGACAGGGAGCCATGCCGCGGCGGCGAGCCGGTGCAACCGACCGGGGGCAATCGGGTCGCCCGGCCACGTCATCATCCAGTTGGCGGTTCGCTCGGGACCGTTTCCATCGGCGCCGGGATACAGCATCACCCCGACCCGCCGGCCCTGCCGGCGCGCCGCCTGCCAGAGCGTCTCGGCACGGATGGGCGCGGCGAAGCCGGAGATCGTTGCGGGAAACGGCTTCGAGAAGTCGAGCATCATGTTGGAAACGATCCCGGTCGTCTCCGGCAGCGCGCCGGTGACGTGCGTGATGTGCGAGACCGCGGTCAGCGACGGCGTCGGTGGCAGCGACCGCACCGCATGGAAGCCCCGCGCGGCGAGCCGGCGGAATGCGCCGGCCGGGAGCGTCGCGGGATCCGCGAGCAGCCGCTCGAGCCGTTCGCCGGCGACACCGTCGAAGGAAAGGAGAACGGCCCGACGGGACTGCGCCGGCACCGGAGCGGCCCGGCGCGGACCGGAGACGGGCGCACAGCCGAGAAGCGGAAGGAGAGAAGAAGCGAGAAGCGCGAGAGCGATCCGGCGCGGATTCCTCGACGGTCTCGCCACGGCCGCTCGGATCGTAGCATCGCGCCCGTGCCGCCGAAAAAAACGCCGCTTAAGCGTGTCCGGTTTACGAGGACAACGTCGGGCACACCGTTTGCGGAGGCATCGCGCGGTGGGGCGGAGGCTCGCGAGTTGGCGGAGAGTCGTAGTCGAGACGTTCTCGAAATGGTTCGCCCACGACGCGATGTCCCAGAGCGCCGCCCTCGCCTACTACACCGTCTTCTCGCTGGCGCCGCTTCTGATCGTCATCATTTCGATCGCCGGTGCGGTGTTCGGAGAGGACGCCGTTCGGGGCCGAATCGTCCGGCAGTTCCAGGGACTTCTCGGCCACGAGGAGGCAACCTTCGTCCAGACCGTCCTTCAGAAGGCGAAGAAAGACACCTCCGGCCCGCTCGCGAGCACTCTCGCCGTATTCGCTTTGATCCTCGGAGCTTCCGCGGTTTTCGGGCAGCTCCAGATCTCGTTGAACGGAATTTGGGAGGTCAAGCCGAGAAAAGGCCACCTCTTGAGCGACTTCATCCGGAAGCGTGTGCTCACCTTCGCTCTCGTGCTGGGATTCGGATTTCTCCTGCTCGTCTCTCTCGTCCTTTCCGCGGGCGTCGAGGCCATTCAGACGTTCGTCGCGAGCCGTTTCGAGATCGACGCGGCCCGCCTCGAATGGGCAAACAGCGTGGTCTCGTTTCTGCTGTTCACACTCCTCTTCGGGATGATCTTCCGCATCCTCCCGGATGCGCGGATTCCATGGCGGGACGTCTGGCACGGAGCGATCGCGACCGCGATCCTCTTCGTCGCGGGAAAGTGGGCGATCGGGCTGTATCTCGGCCGCGCCGCAGTTGCCTCCGCGTACGGCGCCGCAGGCTCGGTCGTGATTCTCCTGATCTGGGTCTACTTCACCTCTCTGATCGTCCTCCTCGGGGCGGAGTTCACGCGGGCTTACGCCCGGCGGCTGGAGGGGATCAAGGCGCCGCCGGAGGCGGGCGCCAAGAAGCAGCCGCCGAGGCGCGAGGCCCCGTAGCGCTCCGCCGGAACCTTCCCGGTTGGCCTGCGTTAGAAGAAGTGATTGCGTGGCGCCCAAAGGGGCCCCGGAGGGAGGTTTCATGATTCGCCGAACCACGCGTGCTCTCCCCCTGTTGGCCCTCCTCGCGCTCGCGCCGCCTTCCTTGCGAGCTGAGTCCCGCATCGAGAAGACGCTGAATCTCGATCCGGGGGGGCGCTTTTCGCTCGACACCGAGATGGGAAGCGTCACCGTGACGGGTACCGCCGCGCCTGGAGCGAGGCTCGTCATCACCGCGAAGAGGCGGCAGATCGAAGACCTCCTGCGGATCACGTACCGCGAGGATCCGGGCTCGGTGTCCGTGATCGCCCGGCGCCGTGGCGGACACCTCTTTCCGAGGGTCAGCTGGCACGGGGAGGAGGTGCATTTCGAGGTGCAGGTTCCCGAGCAGACGGCACTCGACATCCACAGCTCGGGCGGCGGCATCCGGATTGCCGGCCTTCGTTCGCATGCGAAGCTCGACACGTCCGGCGGTGCGATCCAGGTTCGAGATCTATCCGGCGAGCTCGAAGGAGAAACGTCCGGAGGCGGGATCGAGCTCGAGCGGATCCGCGGCCGGGTGCGGGTCGAGACTTCCGGCGGAGGAATCGAAGGAAGCGAGATCGACGGTCCGATCGACGCGGGATCGAGCGGCGGATCGGTCCGGCTCGACCGCGTGACCGGCGATATTCGGGCACGCAGCTCCGGCGGTGGCATCCACATTCACGAAGCGGGTGGCCGCGTCGATGCAGGCACGTCCGGCGGCGGAATCGAAGCCACGTTCGCCCGAGGCAACGCGCGCGGCGGAACACTCGAGACCTCCGGCGGCGGCATTCAGGTCTCTCTCGATCCTTCGGTTGGCCTTCGCATCGAGGCCTCGGGCAACTCGGTCAAGGCCGATTTGCCGATAACCGTCCACGGCGAGATGTCGCGAGGAAAGCTGCAGGGGAATCTCGGCGGTGGAGGCGAGCTCTTGCGACTTCACACGAGCGGGGGTGGGGTGCGGATTCAGGGAATCTGAGGGAGGATCGGCATCGATGCGGAATCACTGAATTCTGAACTGGCGCGAATTCCGCGTTTGCGGGTTGACCCTGGCGTACCGGCACACAAGTTGCACCCTTTTTCTGTGTCGGCTTTCCACATCTCGTCCTCCAGCTGAGTCGAAGTCGGCGACGGCATTTCATCTTCGCGGGGAAAGGAGGCACGAACCATGGCTCATGACGATCGCGAACGCCGCCGCAGGATTCGCGAGAGCGAATATCGGCGCGGCGATTTCAACCGCTTCAGCGGGGACTCGGAAAATACCCGATGGCCGGGAGAGAGTTCCTGGGGCTACGGCCGTGAGTACGACGAACAATATCCGCCGCGCTACGGACGCCGGTACGAGGAAATCCCGGAAACGTTCTTACCGTCCAACCGCTTCGAGGGCACAGGACGGCCGGATCTCACCCGAGGGGCGACCGAGTTCCATCCCCAAACCATCCGCCATTACGGGCCCCACAGTCCCTATGGTCCGGGCTCTCTCGGCTGGCAGCCGGAGGGCGGCTTCGGGCAGGGTTCGGGCTTTCTGTATGGATGGAGTCCCGGCGAGCAGGGCTTCGAGCGGCCGACTTACCGCGTCCCGGAGCGCTGGCACAGCGAGCCGTACTTTGGCTACCGTCCTCGCTACGGCTACGGTTACGGCGCGTCGGCGCACCTCGTGGACGTTCCGCGCGGTCGGTTCACCGGAAAGGGTCCGAAGGGATATCAGCGGTCCGACGAACGCATCCAGGAGGACGTCAACGAGGAGCTCTCGCAGCACGGCGAGATCGACGCGACGGACATCGCCGTGAGCGTCAGCAATTGCGAGGTCACGCTCGACGGCGAGGTCGAGACGCGCGAGCAGAAGCGCCTCGCCGAGGACATCGTCGATGCGTGCCCGGGAGTCCACGATGTCCACAACAACCTCCACGTCAAGAAGCGCTTTATCTCCCGGTTCTTCGGAACCGACGAAGACACGACCCGGAGAGAGGCTCGTTAGGCGCGAGCTGGCGCCCTCGTGCCGGAAAGGCCCCGAGTCAAGCGCTCGGGGCCTTTCTTCGTGGAACGCCGCTTAGAATTCGCGCGTGGAACCGGTCGCGATCGTCGGCGCGGGGCCGACCGGCATCGCCTGCGCGGTCGAGCTCGGAAGGCGGAACATCGCCGCCGCCTGTTACGAGCGCGGACACATCCTCGACTCGATCTACCACTTTCCCGAGGAGATGCGCTGGTACTCGACGCGCGACCTCCTGGACATCGCCGGCGTTCCGTTCGGTGTCCCCGACGCGCATCCCACCCGCTTGGAGACGCTCGCTTACTACCGAGGTGTCGCGGAGAAGTTTCGCGTGAAAGTCGTCCCGGAGACCGAAGTCGTCGCGATCGAGCCCCGACCCGGCGGAGGGCTAGACGTCGCGAGCGACGGCAGACAGGGCGCGCGGCGTTTTCCGGTCCCCGCGGCGATTCTCGCGACCGGCTTCTTCCAGAACCCGCGACGGCTCGGGGTTCCGGGAGAAGATCTTCCCCACGTCCACCGGCGCTTCGTCTCGGGCTATCCGTTTCACGACCGTGACGTCGTCGTCATCGGCGCCAAGAACTCGGCCGCCGAAGCGGCGCTCGACCTCTACCGGCACGGCGCGCGGGTGACGCTGGTCGTCCGCGGGCCCGCGATCTCCGAGAGAGTCAAGTACTGGATCAAGCCGGACCTCGAGAACCGGATCCGCGCCGGCGCCATCCGGGCGATCTTCCAGGCGAACATCCTGGAGATCACGCCCGACTCCGTCCGGATCGAGTCGCCCGCCGGTCCGGAGTCGCCCCGCGCGGACGCGGTCTTTCCACTGGTCGGCTATCAGCCCGACTTCGCTCTCTTCGAGCGGTGCGGCATCCGACTCGAGGGGCCGCAGAGAGTCCCGGCTCACGACCCCGGCACGCTCGAGTCGAACGTCCCCGACCTCTACCTGGCCGGCGCGATCCTCGGTGGGACCGAGGTCGGCCACATCTTCATCGAGAACAGCCGTCACCACGCCTCGGTGATCGCCGGTGCGATCGAGGGACGGATGGGTTACGTGACGGCATAGGGTGGTTGCAACCTTCCGGACGGCGCTCGTGTTTCAACGTGTGAGAGGGCTCCATGAGCACGACCTGCGTTCCCTCAGGCTCGCCGAACCGATTTGACGGATCTCCCGGCTTGAAGCTGGTGAAGCCGGCCCCGCCACACGAGGAAGGAAGAGACGCTCCAATGTTGCGGACGGATCCTCTGACGAACGAGCTGGCCGACGACCTCGACGGCGCCTTCGAGAGGCTGGTCCGAACGTTCCAAGACCGGCTCTTCTCCTTCGCCCGCCGCCTCTCTCGAAACCGCGAGGACGCCGAGGAGGTGGCTCAGGACTCCTTCGTTCGCGCGTATCGGGCGCTGAAAACGTACCCGGAAGACCGGATCCGCTCGCTCGCGCTCCAGGCCTGGCTCTACCGGATCACGCTGAACGTCGCGCGCAACCGGATGAGAGGCAAACGAGCGCGTCTGGTCTCGATCGACAACGACGGAGCGGAGGGCGAAGCCGCCCGACGCGCGTGGGATTCCCGGGACGATCCCGGAGAGCGTCCGGACTCCCGGCTCGAACGGTCACAGAAGCGCGCGGACATCGCGTCTCTCGTCGCCACGCTTCCGGAGCGCTATCGCGCGGCGCTCATCCTCCGCTACGTGGAGGGCCTTCAGCTCGAAGAAGTCGCAGCGGTCCTGAAGCAGCCGCTCGGAACCGCGAAATCGAACGTCCACCGCGCCGTCAACCTGTTGCGCCGCGCCATCTCCGATTCCCGGCGCGCGAAGGGGTCCAGATCATGAAGAGAACGATCAACGCCTCCGTCCACGAGACGCTCGAGATCGCCCGGGCGCTGAAGGGCCTCCCCCGGGAGCGCGCGCCTCGCACGCTGCTGCCTGCCGTGCTGCGGCGGGTCGGGCTCGCCGACAGTTACTGGCGGATCGACTCGGCGATCGGCGAGATCTACGTCGCGCACAGCCGGGCCGGGATCTCGATGGTCTCGCGCGCCCGCTCCGCACGGGAGTTCGAGAAAGCTTTCGAGAGCCGGTTCGACCGACCGATCGGATCGGATCGGACGCCGCCGCCCGCGAACGTCGAGGCCCTCGTCGCCGGACGCTTGCGCGCCCGGGACGCGCACCTGCGCTTCGACCTGCGCGGCCTCTCGGAGTTCGAGCGCGCCGTCCTCTTGAAGGCGCTCGAAATTCCGCCGGGAGAGGTCCGACCGTACAGCTGGATCGCCCGGGAGATCGGACATCCCGAAGCCGTCCGCGCAACCGGCTCGGCGCTCGCCAAGAATCCGGTTCCTCTGCTGAT
>DASWDK010000287.1:0-7181 GCA_036395335.1 Thermoanaerobaculia bacterium | reverse complement strand
CTCTCCGGTGATGTCCGTGAATGGAAAGATCTTGCGTACCAGGTACGAGTTCTCGGGATCGCTCGGCGCGATGCGAAAGAGATTCGGCCTCTGCTTCGACCGAATCAGGAAGATGTTGTCATAGGCGGAGCCTTGGTCGAGCACCAGCCCTTCCGGGGCGGCGCTGACGGGACTCGTGTGGCATCCGGAGAGCGCGCACTTCGGAGTGAAGACTTCCGCCTGAACCCTCGCGAACGTCGCGTCGGCGGGAGGCTCCGTCGTCGGCTCGGTCGGCAGCCTTTTCTCGTCGCCGCAGCCGGTCAGGAAGAAACATCCCGTGATCAGGAGAGTCGAGAGAAAGAGACGCCTCACGACGCGGCGGAGTATAGCCACGCGTTCGTCTGCGGACCGATCTTGAGAAATTCTTGAGCTGTTACATCCGGACCAGACCCGCGCCCCAGTGGAGACCCGCGCCGAGAGCCGTGAAACAGACAAGCGAGCCGGGTCGAACCCGCCCCTCCTGCTTCGCCTCGTGGAAGACGAGTGGAAGCGTCGCCGCCGTCGTGTTGCCGTACCTCTGGATGTTGTTGAAGACCTTTTCGTCGGCGAGCCCGAGATGCTTCTGCACGGCTTCGTTGATCCTCAGGTTCGCCTGGTGCATGAGCAGCAGGTCAAGGTCCGCGACCTCGAGGCCGTATTTCGCGAGAACTTCGCGCACGATCTGAGGCATCGCCGTCGTCGCGAGCCGGAACACCTGGCGGCCCTCGACGACCGGCACCGTGCCGTTGTTCGCGAACATCTCGGGGGAGAAGTAGGGAAAGCTCCGCGACCCGCCTCCCGGCACGTAGAGCTTGTCCCAATGGCTTCCGTCGGTCCGCATCTCGAAGCCGAGGAATCCGCGGCCGTCTCCGCTTTCGTTCGCTTCGAGCAGGAAGGCTCCCGCCCCGTCTCCGAAGATCACGGCGCGGTCGCGCTGCGCGGTTCCCCAGGCGTAAGCTTCCGCCGAGACGGGCCCTACCGAGTCGCCGAACATCACCGCCCACTCCGCGTCGCTCCACGGATAGAGCGAGGCGTGGCACTCCGCTCCGACGAGGAGCACGCGGCCGTACGTCCCGGAGCGGACGAACGCGTCCGCGACCTGGAGTCCCGAGAGGAAACCGGCGCACTGCATCCGAACGTCGAGCGCGTGAGTCGTCTCGAGCCCGAGCTTCTGCGCGAGGAGGCCGCCGTTGCCGGGGAAGTAATGATCGGGCGTCATCGTCGAGAAGACGATGAGATCGAGGTCGCGGGCTTCCACGCCCGCTTCGTCCAGAGCCCGCTTGGCGGCCTCGAAGCCGAGGTCCGACGAGGACGTTCCTTTCCGGGCGTAGCGCCGCTCCACGATGCCCGTCCGCTGACGGATCCACTCGTCGGTCGTGTCCATGAGACGGGACATCCGCTCGTTGGTCACGACGCCGTCGGGAACGAACATCCCCGAGCCGCGGATCACCGTCGTGCGAGTCACACTGGACTCAGCGGAAAGGAATGATCTCCACGTCGCCGGTCGGCCCGTCCACCTCGGCGGCCCAGGCGTAGAGGAGCAGCCCCTCCGACGCTTCGACGACGAGCCGTCCGTTTCTTTCCTCGTCCGCCCCGAGCGCGGCCATCACCGAGTCCACCCGAAGCGCCTGATGACTTCCGATCGCGATCCGGAGGCTGCCGATCACGCCGTTGTTGCCGTTGTACCCGATGACCGTCGCGGTCCCGGCGGCGCCGCGGTTGAACAGGAGCACGTTGGTGCGGCGGGTCGGAGTCTTCGGCGCGCCGATCACGAACGCGCTGCCGCCTGGCAGCACGATTCCGTCCGGGTCGATGGGAAGCGCGAGCGTGGCGAAGTCCCCCTCCTCCTTCACGGCGGCGACGCGCAGCGAAGAGGTCACCGGGACATCGGAGGCGACGGCGAGCGTTCCCTGACCCGGCTCGACTCCAAAGAGCGTCTGGAGGACATCGCCGACGACCTGGCTCTCGCCGGGCTCGAGCGTGAGCGTGGCACTCTCCGGCACGGCGAGCGAACCGAGCGGATAGTAGAAGACCGTCACGTCGGCGCTCTGACCGGCGTCCGGGTTCGAGAGGAAGAGGTCCGAGACGAACCTCGTGCCGAAGAGGCCGACGGCGCTCCCCGCGTTGGGGAATACGGCATCCGTCGTCGCTTCCGCCGGAAGCGAAACGGCGGCGTCTCCGGTTCCCGCGTCGACGATCCGCACGTAGGGGAAGAGCGTCCCGGACGTGACCTCGACGCGGATGACGTCACCGCCCTCGGCCGTCACGCCGAAGAAGGAGGCGGCCGGCTGGAACTCCTGCCCGATGTTGGACGTAACCGAAAGAGGAAGCGTCGCCCGAACGGTTCCGTCCGGCGCGACCAGCGTGAAGACCGCTTCGGTTCCCGAAGGGGTATAGAAGCCGAAGACCGAGGTCTCCGCCTCACGGCTGCCGGTGAACAGCGTCCGCGCCGAGCCGCTTCCGAGCCCTTCCGAGATCGAGAACGCGGGCACGGCGTATCCGAAGGACCCGCCGTCCGCTCGGGCTCTCGCGGTTCGCACGCGCGCCACCAGCTGGTCGGCTGGGCCCGACGTGACGAGGACGCGCACCGCGCCGTTCAACGGGATGGTCTCCGAGCCGAGGTCGGCGAACGCATCCGCCAGGAGCGCCGTCTGTCCCGGGCCCACGTTGAAGGTCGCGCGGACCGCGAGGTAGCCGGGAGAGAAGAGGTAGAGGGCCTGACCCGCGATGGGAGTATCGCTCGGGTTGTAGAGGGTGATGTCGACCCGGCCCTCCGACTCGGCCGGCCCGGCGAGCTGCGTCGCCACGGGGGCGATCAGGTCCGAGGCGCCTCCGATCGTCTGGAGCACGACCTTTGCGAGCTTGCCGTTCGAGCCGACCCACACCTCTCCGCCCACGACGTCAATCCCGTAGGCGTTCGTCCAGGGGATCTCGGTTCGCAGGACCCCGCCGATGCCGACGTTGACCTTGAGATCCGCCGCCGGGATCTCTTCCGAACCGGACGCGAAGGTCGTCGGCGTGATCGTGCGGTCGCGCACGACGGCTTTTCGGGCGTTGGCGAGCGGGCGGACTTCCAGAGTCTCCGACTCGATCGTGCGCGTCGTGTACCCGGCGAGGAGTGGATCGAGGACCGCGATCTGGCCGTTCGTGCCCGGCGCTTCCGTCACGTACACCCGACCTTCGAAGCGGTCGAAGTGGATCGGGCGGAGGAAACCGACGAAGCTCGCGATCTCGCCGCTCGCCGGATCGAAGCGATCCATCCGGGCACCGGTGAACTCGGAAATCCAGAGACGCCCCTCTTCGTCGAACTCGATCTGGGAAGGACTCATCAACGCGATGGTCGGATCGAAGAACTTCCAGGAAGTCTCCTGGGAAGCTCCCGGCTCGTAGCGCACGATCCGATTGTTTCCGAAATCCGTCAACCAGAGCGCTCCGTCGGGCCCGAGGACGACGTCGGAGTACGCGATCGTCTGTGTTCCGGTGCCGTCGGGGTTGCCGGAACGGTGGTCGACGACCTCGAGCGTGTCGAGATCCACCGACTGGAGCCGCCGGTCGGTCTGCGGGATCCAGACCTTTCCGTCCGGGGCGCGGTAGAACCCGGCGGGGCGCGCGCCCGGAATCTCCCACTCGCGCTCCTGGCCGGTCGTCGTGTCCAGCCTGCCAAGGATGGAGTGACCGGCGTCGATCCCGCTCTCGCCGTTTCCGATGAACCAGACCACGTCGCCGTCCACCTCGAAATCCACGGGGTTTGCGCCGAGGTGGGTGTCGTCGCGAATCTGCCACTGCGTCATCTGATCGCCGCGGAGGACCACGATGCGGTCGAGAGCGGGCAGGAGGAACCAGACCGAGCCGTCGGGGCGGACGTCGATCCGGACCCCGCTGACGATGCCCGACTTTTCGGTCGCGAACGAGCTCCCGGCGGCGATCGTCGTGGGATTCTCGGTCTGCGCGGAGACCGACCTCGCGAGAAAAAGGGGAAGCGCGAGGAGACCGAGAAATCGGAAAGTTTTGGACATTCGGCGGATCATAACCCGCGCCCGTCGCGGAACTATTTCACGGCAAAGGACTCCGCCTCGCCCGCGTCGCGGAGTTTCCGAGCGCCCGGCGGGGTTATCTTTGTTCGGACATGGCCGCGCGATCTCCCGTCCGGTCTCCCGTCGCCGACGTCCTCGCCCGGCGGACCGTCGCCGCCGCGGAAGAGCTCGTCGAGCGTCTGCCCGACGGCCGCCTGAAGTGCTACTCGTGCGGTCATCGGTGTCCGATTCCGGACGGACGCGAAGGCGTTTGCCGCGTGCGGTACAACGAGGGAGGGATCCTCAAGGTTCCCTGGGGCTACGTCGGCGCGATCCAGTGCGATCCCGTCGAGAAGAAGCCGTTCTTTCACGCGCTTCCCGGCTCGGACGCGCTGTCGTTCGGAATGCTCGGCTGCGATCTGCACTGCGCATACTGCCAGAACTGGTTCACCTCGCAGTCCGTCCGTGATCCCGAAGCGGTCGCGGCGCCGCGCGACGTATCGGCCGAGGGCCTCGCGCAGCTTGCGATCGAGTGCGGCGCGCCGACCGTCGTTTCGACCTACAACGAGCCGCTCATCACCTCGGAGTGGGCGGTCGCGGTCTTCCGGGAGGCGAAGCGGCGCAACCTTTACACGGCGTACGTTTCCAACGGGAACGGCACGCCGCAGGTCCTCGATTACATCCGGCCGTGGATCGACTTCTACAAAGTGGACCTGAAGTCAATGGACGACAAGCACTACCGGCAGCTCGGCGGAGTGCTGCAGAACGTCCTCGACTCGATCGCCGGGATCCACGAGAGGGGAATCTGGCTCGAGGTGCTGACGCTCGTGATCCCGGGGTTCAACGACTCGGAGGACGAGCTCACCCGCGCGGCCGGATTCGTCGCCTCGATCTCCCGGGAGATTCCGTGGCACGTCACCGCCTTCCATCCGGACTACAAGATGACGGACCGCGGCTCCACGCCCGCCGAGACCCTCGTTCGCGCCGCGGAGATCGGGACTGCGGAAGGGCTCCGCTACGTCTACGCCGGAAACCTGCCTGGCCGGGTCGGAAAGTGGGAGCACACTCGCTGTCCGGAGTGCGGCACGACCGTCATCGAGCGATTCGGCTTCCGGGTTCGCCGGAACCGCCTCGTCCAGGGCGCCTGTCCGGAGTGCCAGTCTCCGATCGCTGGTCGCTGGGATCCGCGCGTCGAGGGGACGACGAAGACGAACGGCATCCCGCTGCCGGTGTTCTGACGTAATCCCGTAAACCTCCCTCCCTTCGCCTCGTCTATTCTTGAGTCGATCGCCCTGGAAGGAGGGCAGCATGAGCGTGAACTGGACCCGGGGCTCGGCCGCGCACCTCCTCCGGCGAGCCGGCTTCGGCGGGACCCCTTCGGAGATCGACGACCTCTACGCTCGCGGCCTCGAGGGAGCGGTCTCGCGTCTCGTCGACTACGAGGCGATCGACGTGGCGGCCTACGAGACGAGCTTGACTGCGAGAAACTACAACCTCGCGAACGTCCGAGGCCTCCAGCAGTGGTTCCTCGACCGGATGGCGTTTTCGCCCCGTCCTCTCGAAGAGAAGATGACCTACTTCTGGAACCTTCACTGGACCTCCGGCATCTCGAAGGTGCGCGGCACGACGCTCCTCCTCAACCAGAACAAGACCGAACGGCAGTACGCGGTCGGGAAGTTCGACGACCTCGTGGTGAAGATCTCGCAGGATCCCGCGGAGCTCGTCTGGCTCGACAACTCCCTGAACCGGGCCGGACGCCCGAACGAGAACTACGCCCGCGAGCTGATGGAGCTGTACACCCTCGGGATCGGGCACTACATGGAGACCGACGTCCGGGAGGTCGCGAGGGCGCTGACCGGCTGGACGGTCCAGAACTACCGGCAGGCGGACAACTACAACGGCGCGACCTTCTTCGACAACCCGGGCATCCACGACGCCGGCTCGAAGACGATTCTCGGTCAGACCGGCAACTGGGATGGCCTCGACGCGATTCGCATCATCCTGAATCACTCCGATTCGGACGGCTCGGTCTCCGGTCGATTCCTCGCCGCGAAGCTCTGGTCGTTTTTCGCGTACGAGTATCCGCAGCCCTACATCGTCGGTGCGCTCTCCGACGTTTACCTTGCCAGCAACCACTCCATCCGAGAGGTCGTGAGGGCGATCTTCCTCCATCCCGAGTTCTTCGAAGCGCACACGAAGAAGACGTGGGTTCGCAGTCCCGTCGAGTACGCGGTGGCGTCGATCCGGATGGTGGAGGCGACGACCGACTTCGCGACCGCGTCGAACTCTCTCGCCGGGATGGGCCAGGTGCTGTTCAACCCGGAGGACGCGAAAGGCTGGGACTGGGGCACCTCCTGGATGAACACGGGGACGCTCTTCGCGCGCTCGACGATGGTCAACACGATGTGCACGAACCGGGGATCGGGTGGAACGCAATTCGATCCGAACCGGCTTCTCTCCGGGCGCGACACGTCGACGGCGGAGAAAGTCGTGAACATCCTGGCCGAGCGACTGAACGTCGACGACGTCTCCGCGAAGATCCGCGCTTCGTGGATCGAGTACGTCAACGCGAACGACGACGGCTCGCGCGGAACCTGGGCAAACACCCCGGCGAACGTAGACGAGAAAGTGCGGGGCCTCATTCACCTGATGCTGACGAGCCCGGCCTTTCACCTCGCCTGATCGGAGGCTCCGGCATGGCCATTTCGAGGCGCGATTTGTTGCTTCGGACGTCCGGGTTCGTGACGGTCTCCGCCATGGTGCCGCGCTGGGCCGTGAACGGGGCAGGCGTCTTCGAGGAGTCCGTCGAAGCCGACTTGACGAACCGGATCCTGGTGGTCCTGGAGCTCGCCGGCGGCAACGACGATCTGAACACGGTCGTGCCGTACACCGACAACCTCTACACGCAGATGCGCTCGCGAATCGGCATCGCGGCAAGCTCGGTACTTCCGCTCGACAGCCAGCTCGGGCTGAACCCGGTGATGACGGGTTTGAGGACGCTGTGGGACCGAAATCGGATCGCTCTCCTCGAGAACGTGGGTTACCCGAATTCGAGCCTGTCCCACTTCGCGGCGCGCGACGTCTGGCACACCGCGGATCCCCTGCTCGCTCAGAGGAACGGCTGGCTCGGCCGCTGGGCGGACCGGTACA
>DASWDK010000286.1:0-1790 GCA_036395335.1 Thermoanaerobaculia bacterium | reverse complement strand
TTGAAGGAAGCGCTCACCTCTTCGATGAAGGGGAAGCGTTTCCAGCGGGTCCGGTTCAACGAGATCACGAAGAAGGCCGTGCTGGCGGCAATGGAGAACGCCGGCGAGATCGATTCGCGGCTGGTGGACGCGCAGCAGGCGCGACGGATCATCGACCGGCTGGTGGGCTACGAGGTGTCCGACCTCCTCTGGAAGAAGATCTGGCGCGGCCTCTCGGCCGGCCGGGTCCAGACGGTCGCCCTGCGGATCATCTGCGAGCGCGAGAGCGAAATCGAGGCGTTCGTCCCGGTCGAATACTGGACGGTCGACGCCGACCTGGAGGCCGGAGCGCCGCCGCAGTTCACCGCGAAGCTCGTCTCCTTCGAGGGGCAGAAGCTCAAGTTCGACGGGACCGATCCCCGCCTCGATTCCGAAGCGGCCGCGGCACGCGTTCGCGAGGAGGCGGAGCGTGCGGCCTGGCGCGTCGCCAGAGTCGACACGTCCGAGCGGCGCAAGAACCCGCCGCCGCCGTTCATCACTTCGCAGCTCCAGCAGGCCGCCGCGCGCCGCCTCGGGTTCGCCGTTCGCCGCACGATGCAGATCGCGCAGCGCCTGTACGAAGGCCGGGAGATTCCGGGGCGCGGTACGGTCGGTCTGATCACCTACATGCGAACGGACTCGACTCGCGTCTCGAACGAGGCGCTCGCGGCCTTGCGCGAGCACATCGGGGCGCGGTTCGGCTCGGGCCTCGACGTGTTGCCCGAGTCGGCCCGCGTCTTCCGCGGGAAGCGCGACACGCAGGATGCCCACGAGGCGATCCGGCCGACCGACCTCGCGCTGCCGCCCGACGAGGTCGCCCGGCATCTCTCTTCCGACGAAGCGAAGCTCTACCGGCTCATCTGGGAGCGGTTCGTCGCCTCGCAGATGGCACCGGCCGTGTACGACACCGTCAGCGCCGAGATCGAGGCGGGCCGGGCGCTCTACCGCGCGTCCGGATCGACCTTGAAGACGCCGGGGTATCTCGCGGTCTACGGAGTCTCGCCGGAGGAGGACGAGGACGGGGAGAAGGACGGCGCGAAGCTGCCGAGTCTTTCGGCCGGCGAGACGTTGAAGCTCGTCGCCATCAAGCCGGAGCGCAAGGAGACGCAGCCGCCGCCGCGCTACAACGAAGCGTCGCTCGTCAAGTTCCTCGAGGAGAACGGCATCGGCCGGCCTTCGACTTACGCGGAGATCCTCCGGAAGCTCGAGGATCGCGAATACGTCCGTAAGAGGGACCGGCGGTTCATTCCAACGGCTCTCGGCCGGACGGTGCTCGAGCTCCTGATCCCTTATTTCGACGATTTCTTCGAAACGGGGTACACGGCGCGGATGGAGGAGCGCTTGGACGAGGTCGAGGAAGGAAAGATCACCTGGCAGAACGCGCTCGCCGAATTCGACCAGAAGTTCACGCGCGACCGGGACCGGGCGCTCCGCGCGATGGTCTCGGGCAAAGCCGGGATCCCTCTCGTCCAGGCGCGCGAGCTGCTCCACTTTCTGCCGATCGCCGCGGACCTCTCGGAAAAGTGTCCGCAGTGCGGCAAGAAGCTGAAGCTCCGGATGGGGAAGAACGGACTCTTCATCGCCTGCAGCGGATATCCCGCCTGCACGTTCACGGTGCACATCCCGGACCCGGACGAGGACGCGATCGACGCCGCAGAGATCGAGGCGACGGCCTGCGAGGAGTGCGGCTCACCGATGAAGCTGCGCCAGAGCCGGACCGGAAAGGCGTTCCTCGGGTGTACGGCCTATCCGCGCTGCCGCAACATCGTCAA
>DASWDK010000285.1:0-2438 GCA_036395335.1 Thermoanaerobaculia bacterium | reverse complement strand
ACGAATGCAGACGCAGCGGCCGGTCGCGACCCGTTCCGCTCCGGGTCCCAAGGGACGCGTGGTCGGGTTCAAGCCGGAGAGCACCGATTCCTGGCTCTGCACCTACGTGAGCCCCTTCTTCTGTGAATACGTGCCGACGGTGACCGCCGCTCCACAACCGAGCGCGGCGACCGCGCAGCGCGGCCGGCGTTAGACAGAGTTCCACCGATCCAGACTCCCGCGCGTCGGGGTTCTCGGTCGCTGGAAGTCGAGACGGGGTCAGGTCTCCACTTGCCACATTGAGGGTCAGGTCTCCACTTGCCACATCCCTCCGCAAAGTGTCAGATGGGGACCTGACCGCGAAAGTCGACTCCGGCGGCCTCGAGGCCGCGCTGAAGCGGGCTCTCCGCGGCGAAGTCCGGTTCGACGCCGGGAGCCGCGCGCTCTATGCGAGTGACTCTTCGAACTACCGCCAGGTGCCGATCGGCGTCGTCGTGCCGCGCGATCGCAACGACGTCCTGGAAACGCTGGCGCTGTGCCGCCGCTTCGGCGCTCCGATTCTGGGACGCGGAGCGGGGACGAGCCTCGCCGGCCAGTGCTGCAACGTCGCCGTCGTCCTCGACACGTCGAAGTACTTCAACCGCATTCTCGAGCTCGACCCGGCCGCGAAGACGGCTCGCGTGGAGCCAGGCGCAGTCTTGGACGACCTGCGCGACGCGGCCGAGCTTCATGGTCTGACCTTCGGGCCCGACCCCGCGACGCACGCCTATTGCACGCTGGGCGGCATGATCGGCAACAACTCCTGCGGCGTCCACTCGCTCATGGCCGGCAAGACGGACGACAACGTGGAGGAGCTCGAGGTCGTCGCGGGAGACGGGACTCGGCTCACCGTGGGGCGCACGTCGGACGCCGATCTCGAACCGATTCTGGCCGAGGGTGGCCGGCGCGCGGAGATCTACACGAACCTCCGCGCGCTCGCGGACCGTTACGCGCCGCTCATCCGCTCGCGTTATCCGCAGATCCCCCGCCGCGTCTCGGGCTACAACCTGCCGTTCCTGCTCCCCGAGAACGGTTTCGATCTCGCGCGCGCTCTCGTCGGCTCGGAGGGGACGTGCGCGTTCGTCCTCGAAGCGAAGGTTCGGCTCGTCTGGAGTCCGCCGGCGCGCGTGCTCGTGGTCCTCGGCTTCGCCGACGTCTATGCCGCTGCCGATGCCGTCCCCGAGATCCTCGAGCACCGACCGATCGGGCTCGAGGGCTTCGATGACGGGTTGATCTCCGATATGGAGAAGATCGGTCTTTTTCCGGAGAACCGCCGACTCCTACCGGACGGGCGAGGGTGGCTGCTCGTCGAGATGGGCGCCGCCGTTCCGGCCGAGGCGCTCGCGTCGGCGCAGCCGTTGGTCGCGTCGGTCGGCTCGCGCGGCGGCCCTGTTTCCGCGCGCATCTTCGACCGCCGGGAGGAAGCCGCGCGTGTGTGGCAGGTGCGACAGGCGGCGCTCGGCGCGACCGCGCACCCTCCCGGATCACCGCTCACGTGGGAAGGCTGGGAGGACGCCGCGGTCGCGCCGACGAAGCTCGGGTCCTATCTGCGGGGCCTCCGCGCGCTCCTCAACCGCTACGGTTACGGCGGAGACCTCTACGGGCACTTCGGCCAGGGATGCGTTCACACGCGCACGGACTTCGACCTGGTCAGCGCGGAGGGCGTGGCGAAGTTCCGCGCGTTTATTTACGACGCGGCGGACCTCGTGATCGCGCACGGCGGCTCGATCTCCGGCGAGCACGGCGACGGCCAATCGCGGGCCGAGCTCCTTCCGAAGATGTTCGGACCCGAGCTCATCGAAGCATTCCGTGAATTCAAGGCGATCTGGGACCCTCAGGGATTGATGAACCCGGGCAAGATCGTCGACCCCTACCGCGCGGACGAGAACCTGCGGCTCGATCGAGGACCGCTCCTCAATGTGTTGCCCAACCCGGCATTCGCGTATGCGAATGATGCCGGGGATTTCTCGCGCGCTCTCCAGCGCTGTGTCGGGGTCGGCGAGTGCCGCCGGACGAAGGGCGGGACGATGTGCCCGAGTTACATGGTCACGCGCGAGGAGAAACACTCGACGCGCGGCCGCGCGCGGCTCTTGGACGAGATGCTGCGCGGCGAAATCCTGACCGGCGGATGGCGTGAAGAATCGGTCCGCCAAGCCCTCGATCTGTGCCTCGCGTGCAAAGGGTGCAAGTCGGACTGTCCGGTCGGCGTGGACGTCGCCGCGTGGAAGGCGGAGTTCCTTTCCCGTTACTACCGCGGCCGCCTGCGTCCCGCCGCCGCTTACTCGATGGGCTTGATCGACGCCTGGGCCCGGATCGCGTCGGCCGCGCCGGCGATCGCAAACTTCGTTACCCAGACGCCGGGTCTCGCCGCGCTCGCAAGGGCCGTCGGCGGGATCGCGCCGGAGCGCCGTCTGCCTAGG
>DASWDK010000284.1:0-12513 GCA_036395335.1 Thermoanaerobaculia bacterium | reverse complement strand
CGTAGTGTCCGATAAGATAGATTATGTTAAATCACGCGCACCGCTCCGGCTGCTTCCTAAGCGACTAATTTTTCGTCTTGCGCTCGGACTCGGCTTTCAAGACCGCTTGAGCCTGATCGAACGTGCCCGGGAAGTAGGCCGCGTTGTAAACGCCTCGCGGGTCAACGCCTCGGCGACGTACCGAGCGTCCGCTGCGTTGCGCCCCACGACGATCAGCCGGGTGTTGTGGTCCTCCATCGGCAGTCGACCGTCGTCCTTTGCGCGCTTGACCTCACCGACGTCCTTTCCCTCGAGCACGCCGCCTCGGGCAGGTTGCGTGCGTCCGCAATCGTCCCCGTCTTGAAGGCATCCGACTCTCGAGCGTCGATCACGACCGCAGTCGAGTCCTCTCGAAGGACGTATCGCAACCCTTCCGGCTCGATCTCCGTCACGCCGCCGAGGGCACGCCAGACCGGGATTCCGAGCTGATAGCGGCGTACGTTGGTGTGTCCGGCCGCGAGCAGCTCTTCGGCCAGCCGTTTGCTCTTGCCGCAGAAGGGACCGTTGCAGTAAAGCACGACCGCCGCGTTCTTGTCCCCTCCGACCGCGCGCCGACCTCGGCAGCGTCGGAGACGTACAGCGACATCGAGACCCCCGGCTTGGCGGAGAGATTGCGCGCCCCGGGTATGTGGCTGACCGCGAATTCGCGGAACGGGCGCGTGTCGAACACGATCGCGCTTCGCTCCGTGAGGATTCGCTGGAGATCCGAAGTCGAAACTTGCGGCGTCCGCGGACTGTCCTCGGCGAGGATGGCGTGACGAATGTCGGGCCGCTCCTGCCCGAGTGCCGCGCTGCTTGCCCCGGCCAGGGTCGCGAGCAGAGTCGGACGAAGGAGAACGAGCGTTTGGCGCATGGTCCACCTCCCTTTGGGGAACCAAGCTCGTCCGTCCGACCGGCCGGGCGGCCCGAAACCCCTACCGTTTTGGCAGCTTGATCTCCCCCGCTTCGAGCTGCTTGATCACTTCCTTCAACGCGTGCACGAGTTCGGACTTTTCGACGCGCGACTTCGCGAAGGAGAGGGCGAGCTTGTACGGACCCCCCTTTGGCTTGTAGACGAACGAGAACCGCTTTGCGCGCCGCGACGGCGCCGACTCCTCCTTCTTCCGGGCACGCAGGTCGTCGCGCGTCGAGCCGGCGGCGATTCGCCGGATCGCGTCGCGCATCTTCTCGGGGTCCTTAAGCCGCGCGATCTCCAGGAGCACCGACTTCGCCTCGATGTCGGCGCGCCGACATTCCTCGCGGAGCTCGTCGGGGATGTCGAGGAGCGACATCGCTTCGGTGACGGAGACGCGCGATTTCCCGATCGCGTCGGCCACCTGCTGCTGGGTGTAGCCGTGCCTCTGCGTCAGGCCGGCGAGGCCATCGGCCTCTTCGAAGGGATGGAGATCTTTGCGATGCAGGTTCTCGATCAGGGCGATCTCGAGAACCTCGGAGTCCGGCACGTCGAGCTCGATGCAGGGCACTTCAGCCAGCCCCGCCTCGAGCGCCGCGCGGAATCTCCTCTCCCCTGCGATGATCCGCAACCGGCCCTCGGGCGTCGGGCGAACGAGAAGGGGCTCGAGCACTCCTTTCGACTCGATCGACTTCACGAGCTCCCGGAGGTCTCCCACGCTCGTGCGCGGCTGCTCGGGATTCGTTTCGATCTCCTCGATCGGGACGAACCGGCCGAGCGCCTCGCCGAATCTCTCGGCGAGGGACTCGACAAAATGGGAGTCGTGGCGCATCCGCGCTTCCGTGGGCAGGCCCCGTCTTCGGCTAGACACGCGAGAGAACCTCCTCGGATAGGGAGTAGTACTCTGCCGCGCCGCTCGAGCGCGGCGAGAAGGTGAAGATCGATTCGCGGTGGGCGGGGCTCTCTTCTAAGCGCACGCTCTTGGAAATCGTGGTCTTGAAAAGCTTCTCGCCGAAGACGGCGCTGATCTGGTCGTAGACGTCCTTGGCGATCACGGTCCGGCGGTCGTGGAGCGTGATCAGGACGCCGAGCAGACGAAGCGCCGGGTTCGGGCGCGCCTTGATCTTGTCGATCGTTTCTAAGAGGTCGTCGGTCCCCTCCAGCGCAAAGTACGAGGACTGGATCGGGATCAGGATGTGGGTCGCCGCGACCATGGCATTGACGGTGATCATTCCGAGGGTCGGGGGCGTGTCGATGACGATCGCGTCGTACCGCTTGCGGGCCCCGTCGAGCTTGTCGCGCAGCCGAAAGTGACCGTCGATCTCGCCCAAGAGCTTCGACTCGATTTTTGCCAGGGCGATCCGGGCGGGGGCGACGTCTAAGTTCTTCATCGAGGATTTCACGACGACGTGGGACATCTTGACGCTCGCCTCCGTCAGGACGTCGAACATGGATTTGTCGATCGACCGGCGGTCGACGTAGGACATCGTGCTGTTGGCCTGGGGATCGAGGTCGATGAGAAGGGTCTTCATCCCCTTCTGCGCGAGGGCGGCGGCGAGGTTGATGGCGGTGGTGGTTTTTCCGACTCCTCCTTTTTGATTCGCGATGCAGATGACCACGGAAAAACAGTATAGCTCTCCGCTTCGACAATTCATTCGATCCGATGCGTCTCGAGAGAAGAACGGAGAGCCGGAAAATGGAGCTACATCCGGTACTTGCCGAGCTCCTCCGGGTTGACTTCCTCGAGCCACTTCTTCAAGCGCTCGGGATCCGTGTCGTCTCCGTTGGGGCGAAGAGTCTTGCTCTTCTCGAGCACTTCTTCCTCGACGAAGATCTCGGCGTCGACGCGCAGCGCGAGCGCGATCGCGTCGCTCGGGCGGCTGTCGACGTTCCACCGGGTCTCGCCGCGAAGAAGGTGGATGCGGGCGAAGAACGTGTTGTCTTTGAGGTCGTTGATCACGATCCTCTCGACCTTGGCGTCGAGCTCGCCTAAGAGGTTCTTCAGGAGATCGTGGGTCATCGGCCGTGGCGTCGTTATCTTCTCCATCTGAAGAGCGATCGCGTTCGCCTCGAAGATTCCCACCCAGATCGGCAGAAAGACCCCGTTCGCGGCGTCCCGCAGGACGACCACGGGCATGTTGGAGACGGGATCCATCAGCAGGCCTTTGATCTCCATCTTCACCATCGGTTCCCCTCTCTACGCGGCGACTTCCGCCAGGAGCGAGTTGGGCAGCCCTCGAAGGATTCGAACCCGCAGGTAGTTGCCGGGTTTCGAGAGCCCGCCGTCCCCGCTCACGTGAGCGATGCGGTTGCAAGGCGTACGCCCCCGGGTCCGGCCGTCCTTGTCGGGTCCCTCGACCAAGACCTCGAGCTCACGCCCCACGAGACCGCGATTGACTTCCGCCTGGATCCTGGTCTGGAGGTCGAGAAGCCGCGCGAGCCGGTCCGCCGCGGCTTCGTGGGGGACGAACGTCTCTCTCCCCCATCTCGCCGCCGCGGTCCCCGGGCGCGCCGAATAGCGGAACGCGAAGACGCTCGCGAACCGCGCCGCGCGGATCAGTGCGAGCGTCGCCTCGAAGTCGTCTTCCGTCTCCCCCGGAAAGCCGACGATGAAGTCCGAGGAGATGGCGACTTCCGGCAGCGCGGCCCGCACCCGGCCGATCTTCTCGAGGTACTCGGAGGCAGTGTAGCGGCGCTTCATCCGGTAGAGGACCCGATCGGAGCCGGACTGCGCGGGCAGGTGAAGAAACGGAGCGACGTTTCCGCCCGCCGCGAGCGCTTCGATCATCGCGTTATCGACGAAGCGCGGGTGCGAGGTCAGGAACCGCAGCCGCCGGATCCCCGGTATCCGCGCCGCCCTCCAAAGGAGCTCGCCGAAGCCGATCCCTTCTTCCGGATCGCGGTAGGCGTTGACCGTCTGGCCGAGCAGCGTCACCTCGCTGTAGCCGCCCGCGACGAGCGCCCGGATCTCCTCGAGGACCTCCGACGCCCGCCGGCTGCGCTCGCGACCCCGTGTGAACGGGACGATACAGAACGTGCAGAACTGACTACAGCCTTCGATGACCGTGACGTAGGCCTGGAAGGCGGAGCCGCGCGAGATCTGCCGGAACTGGTAGATCGGCGACTCGATCGGGAGCTCGAGCGACCGCACGTGCCTTCTCTCCGACCGGACCTGCTCGACCAGCTCGCCGACGCGCTCGACGTTCCCGGTGCCTAGGACGAAGTCCACCCACGGCGCGCGCTCGAGGATCTCGCTCCCCTCGACCTGCGCGACGCAGCCGGTCACGCCGATGACGAGCTCCGGGAACTCCTGCTTGCGGCGCCCCAGCACGCCGAGCGCGCTGTAGACCTTCGCTTCGGCTTTCTCCCGGACCGCGCACGTGTTCAGAATCACGACGTCGGGCGACTCTGCCTTGGACGCCGGCCGGAAGCCGCGGCGCTCGAGCTGCCCGGCCATCCGCTCGCCGTCCAAGACATTCATCTGGCAGCCCCAGGTCTCGACGCGGTAGGAGGGCGATTCCGTCATTCCCGCAGCCACCCCGGGAGTGCACCGGCGCGCCGCGCCCGGTCCGGAAGATCCTGGAGTTCCTTCTCGGCGAGCGGAAGATCTTTCCGCGCAGTCGCGAGGTCTTCGCGGGCCTTGTCCCAGGCCGGCTTGATCACGCGGTCCCGGTACGCGCCGTCGTCCCAGGAATAGAAGTCGCTCTCGAGCTTACGGGTCTCCGCTTCGAGGCGCGCGATCGCTTCCCGGATGGCCGCCACGCGCTCGCGCAACCGGCGCGCTTCCGCCCGCCAGTACTCTTGCCCGCCCTCGGCCGGCCGGCCGGCCGCCGACTCCGTCGGAGCGGGAGTGGCCGCGCCCGCCAGCCGCTTACCCGTCTCTTCTTTCGCTCGCGGAGTCGGGGTCGGTTGGATACGCGACGTCGTCAACCTGCCCTTGTTGGGATCCGTGACGAGAGAGTCGTTGGTGATCCGGACTCCCTTCGGGTTTCCCTCTCTCCGCGCGCGGCCCGAGACCGGCGCCTTGCCGAAGCCGCCAGTCAATTGCGGCGTCGGAGAAGGGGTCGGCGGAGGGGCGGCGGCCACGGAGAGCAGAGCCGCGACCAGCGCCGCGAGAGGGGCGCGTCTCTTGCCGGAAATGGTCATCATGGTCTCCAGACCTCTCGTCACGGGGCGGTCGTGCCGGCCCGCCCGTAGGCGTCCTCGAGCCGGACGACGTCCTCCAACTCCGGGGAGGACACCTCGATCAAGTCGCAGGCCCGGTCGGCGCGCATGCGGTGGCGCACGCCGGGGCGGATGCGGTAGGCGCTGCCCTCGGAAAGCCGCATCTCCCTCATCTCGCCATCGACCTCGACCGAAAGGATCACTTCACCTCGGAGAACGTAGAAGGTCTCGTCCTTTCTTTCATGGTACTGGAGGGAAAGCGAGTGGCCCGGCTCCAAGTGGAGGATCTTTCCCGCGTAACGCTCGTTTTCGGCGAAGATCAGCTCGTTTCCCCACGGCTTCGGAACGATTCTCACAGACGCCCTCGCATCAGTTTTTCCACGTCGGAGGCCTCGGCGGCGTCGAGCGCCTTTTCGACGAGGGACCGCACGCGCTCCGAGTCGATGACGGAGAGGGAATCCTTGACTCCGGCGATCGCGACGGGCGTGACCGAGACCTCCCGGATCCCGAGCCCCACCAGAACCGCGATCCCGATCGGATCCGCGGCGAGCTCGCCGCAGACGGCCACCGGTCGCCCGTGAACGCGGCCGGCATCGACGACCGACCGGAGCATCCGAAGAATCGCCGGATGCAGAGGCCGGTAGAGCGAGGCGACGTCCGGGTTCGCGCGATCCACGGCGAGAGCGTACTGCGCAAGGTCGTTCGTTCCGATGGAGAAAAAATCGGTCGCCGGCGCGAGGCGCTCCGCCAGGAGGGCCGCCGACGGCACCTCGACCATCACACCGAGCGGCGGCGCTTCGGAGAGATCGGCGCGACGCGCCGACCGGTCGAGCGCTTTTCGCGCCTCCTCGATCTCGAAGAGGGAAGTCACCATTGGGAGCAGGATCGAAAGCCGTCCCTTTCGGGAAGCCAGACACAACGCGTCGAGCTGCGCGTCGAAGAGATCGGGGTGAGCCAGGCAGTAGCGGAGTCCGCGCATCCCCAGCGCGGGATTCTCACCGCGCGCCGGGCCGATGCCCTTCTCCCCGCCCAGATCATAGGTCCGGACGACGACCGGATGCGGAGCGGCGGACGCGAGGAGGCTCTCGTAGACCTCGCGCTGCTCTTCGATTCCGGGCGAGCCGGGCGCGGCCCGTAGGTAGAGGAACTCGGAGCGGAAGAGCCCCACCCCCTCGGCATGGAATCGGTCGAGCGCGCCGATCTCCTCGGCGAGCTCGAGGTTCGCCCGGACGACGATCCGGACACCGTCCCGCGTCGTGGCGGCGCGCACGGTGCGGGCTCGCAAGCGGCGGGTTTTCTCGCGCGATTCGCGTACGCGCAGGAGGCTGCGCCGGAGACGCTCTTTCGAGGGCCTCGGATCGACGGTCCCCCGATCGCCGTCGACCACGATCGGCGTTTCGGGCGACACCGCCTCGCAGAGCCCATCGATGCCCACGACGGCCGGCAATCCAAAAGAGCGGGCGATGATCGTCGCGTGCGAGGTGGGGCCTCCCCGCTCAAGCGCCAAGGCCCGGACCCGGCGGGGATCGAGGCGGGAGGCATCGACCGGCGAGATCTCGTCGGCGACCAGGATGGACCCGCGGGGCAGCTCGGCGGGCAACAGGTCCTCGCCGCCGGAGAGTTGGCGGGCGATCTCGCGCGCGACGTCGTGGATGTCGGCGGCGCGTTCGCGCATGGCTTCGGAGTCGGCGGTCTCGAATCGCTGGCCGAGCTCGTGGGTGACTTCCGCGAGCGCCCACTCCGCGTTCACGTGATCTCGCTGGATCCGTTCGAAGATGGCCGCGAGATAGGTCTCATCCGACGCGATCAGCCCGTGCGCTTCGAGGATGGCGGCGAGCTCGGCACCGATGTCCCCGGCGGCCTCGCCCGAGTGACGCCGAAACTCCTCGGCCGCCAGACCCGACGCGCGGCGCAGGCGTTTCTCTTCCTCGTGGAATTCTTCGGGCGGGACCGCCCGGCGAAACGCGGGCAGCCCTCCGAAGCGCACGATCACGGCGCGGCCGACCGCGATGCCGGGAGAGACCGGAAGACCCTGAAGCATCGGTGTCCGAAGCCGGCCTCAGGTTCCCCGTTCCCGGAAACCTCCGTTGCCGGTCATTGGTCCTCGTCGAAGCTCCGGCTGATCAGCTCTTCGACCGCGGCAAACGCCGCATCTTCGTCCTCGCCGGACACGGCGACGGTGATCTCGGTACCCTGCGACGCGGCGAGAAGGAGGAGACCCAGGATGCTCTTGCCGTCGACCTCCTCACCGTTCTTGCGGATCTTGACCTCGGACTTGAAGCGGCTGGCTGTCTGGACGAACTTGGCGGCGGCGCGCGCGTGGAGCCCGAGACGGTTGCGGATCGCCAGATCCCGTTCGATCACCGAACCTCTCCGTTCTCCGCCGCGGCCGCCGAAACGACTTCGTCGGCGAGCAGGTCCGACGCCACGTAGATCGAACGCTGTCCGCGGTCCTTCGCAACGTGAGCGATCTCGACGACCGGCTTGCCGCTCTTCTGAAGCGCCGCGCACTTCAAGAGCATCGGCAAGTTGACCCCCGTCACGATCTCGACCCGGTCCCGCTTCAGAAAAGGAAGCGTCAGATTGGTCGGTGTTCCGCCGAACATATCGGTCAGGATCACGGCGCCTTCCCCACGGTCGGCCTCCTCGAGCCCTTTCGCGATGCGGCGGCTGGCCTCCTCGCCGACCTGATTCCAGTCGAGCGCGACGGCGACGATCTGCTGGATGTCCGGCTGGATGGTGAGCGCAGCGGACTTCAGCTCTTCCGCGAGCCCGCCGTGAGTCACCAGCAGGATTCCGATCATTCCCGCGCCGCGTTTCCCGCCATGCCCGAAATTATCTCCTCATTCGCGTGTGGCGTCGCGGTGCGAGACACGCACCGGGAGCCCACGCGCCTGCAACCTCTTCGCGAGCTCGTGGGCGACGTACACCGAGCGGTGTTTGCCGCCGGTGCAGCCGATTCCGATCGAGAGATAGCTCTTGTGCTCGCGTTCGTAGAGAGGCAGCAGGTAATCGAGGAAGCCGGCGAGGCGTTCGAGGAACTCCGCCGTCTCCGGGTCCTTCTCGATGTAAGCCGCGACGGCGGGATCCGTGCCCACCTTCGGCTTCAGCTCCGGTACGAAATGCGGGTTCGCGAGGAACCGGACGTCGAAGATCAGGTCCACGTCGTGGGGAACGCCGAACTTGTAGCCGAAGGAGGTCGCGGAGACGACCATCCGGGCCGAGCTCTCGTCCCCCACGAACGTCTTTTGCATGAAGGAACGCAGCTCGTGCACCGTCATCGCGGAGGTGTCGACGACGACGTCGGCGAGCACCCGGACGTCTTCGAGGAGCTCGCGCTCGTTGCGCAGAGCGGTCAGGAGCGGCCGATCGACGGAGAGCGGGTGCGGCCGGCGCGTTTCCGAGAAGCGCCGGATGAGGGCCTCCTCGCTCGCGTCCAAGAAGAGGAGCCTGGTCGAAGGAACCCGCTTGCGGACGCGCGCCAAGATCGGAGGGAAGCGCGGGGCGAAGTCGGGATTGCGAACATCCAGGATGATCCCGACCCGCGGAGCGGTGACCTGCGAGAGCAACGGCTCGATCAGCGGCAGCGGGAGGTTGTCGACGCAGAAGTAACCCATGTCCTCGAGGCACTTGAACACGTAGCTCTTCCCGGACCCGGAGAGTCCGGTGACGATCACGAGGCTTTCGGGCACCGGACGCTGCCGGGCGTCGCGCTCCACGACAGGTTTCGACGTCGAGCTGACCGCTCGACCCGCCGCGGCGCGCCCCTCTTTCGGCCGCCTCCGCGGGGCGCTCAAGCCCGCTTCAACCCGGGGGAGAGGGCGTTCCGCGCGATTTCCTCGTCGACCTTGAGCGCGAACTCCTTGGCGGCGTCGTAGCCCTGCGTCTTCAGGAGCTCGTTGCGCGCGGCGATCTCGATCAAGAGGGCAATGTTCCGACCGGATGCGACGGGGAGCTTCAGAAACGGACGTGGGCGGTCGAGGATCGGGTACGTCTCGCCGTCGAGCCCCAGCCGGTCGTAGGACTTCGTCGGGTCCCACCGTTCGAGCTCGATCACGAGCTCGACTGACTTGGACGAGCGCACGGCGGAGACACCGAAGAGGTGTTTGATGTTGATGATCCCGATGCCGCGCAGCTCCATGTGGTAGCGCAGCATGTCGGCCGCCCGCCCGACCAGCGAGCCGTTCGGGTATTTCCGGATCTCGACGACGTCATCGGCGACGAGCCGGTGGCCGCGCTGGATGAGATCGAGAGCGGACTCGCTCTTGCCGATGCCCGACTCGCCCAGGAGGAGGACTCCCATCCCGTATACGTCGACGAGAACGCCGTGCAGCGTCGTCGTGGGAGCGAGCTCGTCCTCGAGAATCCGCGTGATCGACTGAATGACGACCGACGTCGTCTGCGGGGACACGAGGAGCGGAACCCGGCGGGTCCGGCACTCGCGCACGAGTTCTTTCGGCACCTGCTGCCCTTTCGTGACGACGAACGCCGAAACCGGGAGCGCGCAGATCATCGCGATGCGGTCGCGGCGCAGCTCGAGGGGCATCGTCTCGAGATAGTTCAGCTCGCTCTCCCCGAGGACCTGGATCCGGCCCGGCTTGATGAAGGAGAGGAAACCGGCGAGCGCGAGGCCAGGGCGCTGGATGCGCCCCCACGAGATCGGCCGGTCGAAGCCGGTCTCCCCCGCGACGACGTCGAACGAGAGATCGGCGAGCGCGGGGGAACGGAGGATGTCGGCCGTGAGCTGGGTCATCGGAGTCTCATCGAAATGTCCGGAAAAGAGGATACGCCCCGATCGCGTCCCGGGACAGCCCTCTGGTCACACCGGCACGGCGATGCGGCCCTCGGCTTCCTTCAAGACGGCAGCGATCTCCGCCGCGGTCTCTTTTCGTCTCAAGGTTTCCGCGATTCCCGGCAGTCGGATCACTCGGGAGATCCGGGCGAGCGCCTGGAGGTGAAGCGCCGGTGCATCGGCGGGAGAGAGAACGAGGAAGACGAGCGTGACCGGCACTCCATCCGAGGAGGGGAACGCGACCCCGCGACGGGACACCCCGACGGCGAGGACGACTTCCGAGAGCTCCTTGAGCTTGCAATGCGGGATCGCGAGTCCGCTCCCGAGGCCGGTCGATCCCATCCGCTCCCGCTCGACGAGGCGGCGCGCGACGTCCTCGCCATCCTTCACGACGCCGACTCGAGCCAGGCCGGCCGACATCTCGGTCAAGACCTCATCGACCGTCGCTCCCCCGAGGTCGGGAAAGATCCTTCTCTCGTCGACCAGGCTCCCAAAGAAGCCGACGTCCGTCGGGTTCATCCCCGCACTGGTCCGGCGGTTCCGAGTCGGGCCGGCGTCAGCATTCGATCAGCCCGAAGTTCCCATCGCGGCGCCGGTACAGGACCGAGATCTTTTCGGTCCCGGAGTCGCGGAAGACCACGAATTCCTCCTCGGAGCTCTCGATTCGCAACGCCGCCTCCTCGGCGGTCATCGGCTTGACAGCGAGCCGGCCGGACCGGACGATCCGGCGCTCCGGGCCGCCCGCGAGAGCCGCCCTTGCCGACTTTCTTCCCGGGGCGGCCGCCCGCGTTGCCGGCTCCTCGGGAGGAACCAGCCTCGGCGAAGCCCGGTTCTTGCGATCCCGACGCTTCTCCAGATCCTTCTTGGCCTGCGCATCGATCTTCTCGAACGCGAGCGCAACAGCCGCCCGCGCGTCGTCCGTGTACTCGTGCGCATTCCATCGGCGCCGGCGGTGCGTGGCGATGATCTCCGCGCCGAATCGGTGCCGCTCGTGCGAGAGCACGACTCGCACCTTTGCCGGTCCGCCGAGGTGGCGTTCCAGTCGCTCCGCCCGCTCGCGGGCCAGGTTCATCAACGATGGGGTGACTTCCACGTTGCGACCGGTGCATTCGACGGCCATCAGCCCTCCGTGAGATCCGGATTCCGGACGGATCAGAAACTCTGTTTGCGTTGCGACGAGGAGGGGATGCGCAGCTCTTCTCGATATTTCGCGACGGTGCGCCGGGCGATCTGGATCCCCTCGGCGCGGAGCTTTTGCATGATCCGTGCGTCGGAGTGGGGCCGGGCGGCGTCCTCCTCCGAGACGATCTTCGCGATCTTGCTCTTGATGGAAAGCGACGAGACCTCGCTGCCCTGAGTCGAGTCGATGCCGCTGTGGAAGAAGTACTTCATCGGAAAGAGCCCGCGCGGCGTGTGGATGTACTTGTTCGAGACGACGCGCGACACCGTCGACTCGTGCATCCCGATGTCGTTCGCGACGTCTCGCAGAACGAGCGGCCGCAGGTGCTCGATGCCGTTCTCGAGGAACTCCCGCTGGTGGCGAACGATCGAGTCGGCGACCTTGTAGATCGTCCGCTGTCGCTGATCCAGGCTCTTGATGAGCCAAACCGCCGAGCGCATCTTCTCTTTCAGGTACGTCGCGGCTTCTTCGCCGATTGCTCCGTTGCCGCCCCGGAGCATCCGGCGGTAGGCAGCGGAAATCCGGAGCTTCGGCAATCCGTCTTCGTTCAACTGAATAACGTACTCGTCGCCGATCTTGCGAACCGCGACGTCGGGCTCGACGTAGATCGTGCGCTCGTCGGAGTACTTGCGGCCCGGTTTCGGTTCGAGGTTCTTGATGATCTCGAAGACCGCCTGCAGCTGCGAAAGCCCGACGTTCAAAGAGCGGGCGAGCTGTGCGAACTGCCGGTTCAGGAACTCCGCCCAGTGCTCACCGATGACCTTATCGATCAAAAGGTTCTCGATCCCGAGAGCGCGGATCTGGAGCAGGAGGCAGTCCGGCAGGTCGAATGCCCCGACCCCGGGAGGATCGAAAGAGCGAACGAGAGCGAGCGCGGCCTCCACGTTCCCGTCGTCCGTGAAGCCGGCGGCGCGGATCTCCTCGCGGGACACGCGGAGGTATCCATCCTCATCGATGTTGCCGATCAGGTATTGCGCGATCTCGCGGACGGCAACCGGACTGTCGGACATCGAGAGCTGCCAGTTCAGATGCTCGGGCAGCCCCTGGGGCCGCGAAAGAGTGTTCTCGAGAGGGACCTGCTCGGTGTCCTCGTACTGCCGCGGGTTATAGGCGCTGTCCAGGTAATCCTCGAAGTAGGAGTCGAAATCGATCTCGTCGAAAGAGTCCCGCTCCTTTTCGACCGGCGTCTCCGCGACATCGGGCGCAGCGGGAGGAGCTTCGGCGTCCGATTCCTTGGGGGCCGAGGCTTCCGCTTCGGCCTCTGCCTCGGTCGGCTGCTCGGCGGCGGCAGCCTCCTCTTCTTCCTCGAGCAGAGGGTTCTCGACGATCTCCTGGGTCAGCACGTCCTGGAGCTCCAGCTTGGACATCTGCAACAGCTTGATCGCCTGCTGCAGCGACGGGGTCATGACCAGTCGCTGGGAGAGTCTGAGGTTGAGCTTTTGCTCT
>DASWDK010000283.1:0-10717 GCA_036395335.1 Thermoanaerobaculia bacterium | reverse complement strand
ATCTGCTTCGCGAGATTGAGCGTGTGGAGCGCCCAGGCACCGTCCTTGCCGCTGCTCCAGGAGACGAGGGCTCTCGGACGGCTCACGGCGCCGATTCAGTCGCAGGGAAGCGACGGCAGCCGCTCCCAGCCGCTGCCTTCGCGCCCAAACCGGAAGGTCCCCGGATGAAGTGCTTCCCCCGCGATGATTCGCGGCGTCACGCCCGGCTGTCCCAGAGGACGTCGGACACGCCGCGCCGGAGGTTCTCGAAACGCGCCATGACGAACAGCGCGTCGGAAAGTCGGTTCAGGTAGGGGACCGTGTGCTCTCCGACCGCCTCCTTTCGGCTGAGCGCAACGACCAGACGCTCGGTACGCCGGCAGATCGTGCGGGCGAGGTGGAGCGCCGCGGCTCCCGAGGACCCTCCCGGCAGGATGAAGTTCTCGAGCGGCGCGAGAGATTCGGAAAACTGGTCCATCAGCCGCTCCAGCTCCTCGACGTGACGGGCCTCGATGCGCGGCGCGGGCACCCGCGCCTTGTCCTCCTCGAGGATGCAGAGGTCCGCACCGAGGTGGAAGAGGTCGTTCTGGATCCGGGCGAGCGGGCCGGCGATGTCGGGAACGAGCCCCTCGGCGAGCGCGACGCCGATCGCCGAATTGAGCTCGTCCACCGTCCCGTAGGCCTCGATGCGATCGGAGTCCTTGGGAACGCGGCGACCTCCGCCGAGCGCGGTCGTGCCGTCGTCGCCGGTGCGCGTGTAGACTTTCGTGATGCGCGGCATCAGAACGACACCTCCAGTCCACCGGCGATGCGCCGGCCGGGCGCGGGGAAGCCGTTGGCCTCCTCGTACCGACGGTCGTTCAGGTTCTCGGCGCGCAGGTAGGGCGCGAGAGGCCCGATTCGGTACCGGACATGGAGATCGAGTCGCCAGTAGGACGGCGCCTCGACGCGCTCGGTGGTCGACAACGCCTTGACGTCGCTTCGCCGTCCGACGAACACCGCTCGCGGAGAGACCTCGAGCCGCGAAACCGGCATCAGCGTCATGCCCAGAAAACCGCTGTGGCGGGGGCGCCGGAGAAGCGCGAGCCCGGTGTCCCGATCTTCGGTTTCGAGGTAGGTGTAGCCGACGTCCATGAAAGTCGAGGTCGAGATCGTCTGCCGCCAGGTCAGCTCCGCGCCCCGGGACCGCGCGCGGCCGACGTTGAAGTTCAGCCCAACCGCGAAGTCGTAAACGATCAGGTCGCGAAATTCGGTCCAGAAGACCGATGCCCCCGCCCGCCCGCCCGCGACTTCGTACTCCGCACCCACTTCGTAGGAGGTCGAACGCTCGGGCTCGAGGTCCGGATTGCCGGAGAAGGGATAGAAGAGCTCCCCGATCGACGGCGCCCGAAAACCGGTTCCTCCCGATGCTCGCAGCTTCCAGCGCCCCGTCCGCCAGGAGATCGAGGCCCTCGGGCTCCAGACGTCGCCGAACCGAGAATGGTCGTCGTAGCGCAAGCCCGCCGTCACGAGCCATCCTCCCGTCAAGTCGATCGCGTCCTCGCCGCCGACGCTCCAGATCGTCGCGTGCTCTCCGTCGAGGTTCACTCCGAAGTTCGAGGAATCCTCGACCTTCCAGCGCTGCCACTCCGCGAAACCGGTCAAGCGGTGCGCGCCGGCGGAGAAGCTGTCGGCCGCCCGCGCCTCCAGGGTCCGGGCATCCGTGTGCGACTGGAAGAAGGGACTCTCGAAAGACGGGCGCGAGCGAATCCAGCCGAGCGTCACGCTCGCGGAATGCCCCGACGCCGGCTGAAACGTCGCCGGAAGGACGATGCGGTCTTCTCGAGGGGAGTAACGATTCCCCGGAGTCTCACCGCCTACCGGACCCGGCAGGCCGAGCTCGCCGTCCGCGATCGACCCCTCGAGGGCCACGCGCGCTCCCCCAAACCGGCCCTCCAGACGCAGGGAGCCTGAGCGCTCCCGCCAATCGTCGTTGGCGCGATCGCCGTCGTCCCGACGATCCCGCGCGCTCGCCGAGATTCCGAAGAGCGGCGTACCCGCGGTCGCGAAGGCCGCGAGCTCCCGCTGATCGTCGTTCCCGACTTCTCCGACCAGGCGCCCCGAGAATTTTCCGCCCGCCGGCCGCGTGAAGACGTGGACGACGCCGCCGATCGATTCCGATCCGTACAGCGCGGAGAAGGGACCCCGCACGACCTCGATCCGCTCGACGTTCTCGGTCGAGAGAAGCGCGAAGTCGTAGCCCGGGAAGAAGGGCGAGTTCACGCGCACTCCGTCGACGAGCACGAGCGTGTGCGTCGAGTTCGCGCCCCGAAGGAAGACCGAAGTCTGCGCGCCCGGGCCGCCCGAGCGAGCGACGTCGGCGCCCGGTACCGAGCGCAGGACGTCCTGCACGGTTCGCCACCCGTTCCTTTCGATTTCCTCGCGCGTGACGACGGTGACGGCCGCACCGACTTCGTCGATCTCTTCCGGCGCGGCGGTTGCGGTCACGACGACGTTCTCGGAAACGGGGGCGACTTGAGCGCGGGCGGGAGCAGCACCGGAGGCGAGCGCGATGATCAGCGCCGCGGCAACGTTGCGGATCGCCTGCCGCGCCGCCTCCCGACGAGCCAGCGCGTCCAACCCGAACAGCGCCGCCGTTCCGAGAAGCTCGGCCGCGAGCGTGTTCCAGAACCAGGGAATCGCCAGAAAGTACGCCTCCGCGAGCCCCGCCGGCGTCGGCGGATAGGTCTTCATGGAGGTCCACACGGCGAAGTTCGTCGTCAGGAAGAAGAAGACGGCGCCGCCCGCGGAAAGCGCCGCGAGACGTCCCGCCCGCGCGTGGACGGCGAAGCGTCGTCCGGCGAAGACCATCAGAGCGAAAGATCCGTAGACGGCGATGCGCACGGGCGTGACCGCGCGGCGTCCCGTGCCCCAGTCGAGCACGAGGTCCGAGAAGAGCATCGCCGCGATCGGAACCGCCCATGCCCAACGGCGCGGGAGTCGGGCGCCGGCGTAGAGGCCGATGGCGCCCATGGCGACGAAGTTGGGAGGATGGGGAACGAGCCGGGAAAAGGCGCCGAGGAAAACGAGCAGGACAGCAGTCGTCGCGGTCGTCATTCGAACCTCCCGTTCGACGAGACGTGATCTCCGCGCGGCGGAGAAGGTGTCCCGCGCTTCGGGAAGTCGAGAGCGCGTCCCCTCTCCTTGCCCCGTCGGAGAAAAGCATTCCGTCCGGCAGGTTTCCTGACTTCCGGATCATTCGCCGTCGGGCTCCTTCCCGGGCGCGCGACCGTCATCGATCTCACGCGTCCAGTGGTTTCTCGCCCGGGGCGTCCCCGGTGACAGTGGCGGGGGCCGCGCGGGATTCACACCCGCTTCCCTCGACCGAACGGAGTCAAAGAACGAGCGGCGACGATACGCTTCTTCTTCTCGAATGTCATCCCGAGGGCGAAGCCCGAGGGATCTCTTCCTCAGCCAACCAGAGATTCCTCGCTGCGCTCGGAATGACAATGGTGCGGATATCATCCGCCGCAATGCCCTCCCCCGACTACACGCTGGATTTCGACCGTCTGCGCCGCGTCGGTTTCCCCGAAGTCGTTCTCGCTGAAGGAAAGAACGCCGCGCAGATCGCCGAGATCTGCCGCCAGCTCGCCCGCGCCCACGACGTCCTCGTCACGCGGCTCTCGACGGCCGATTGGGAGGCGCTCGCGACTCTGCCGCTCCCGGGTCGCGCCGACTACGACGAGCGCTCGGGGACGCTCCACCTCTCCGTCGGCAAGCCGATGGCGCAGGTGGACGGCAACGCGGTGCTGGTCACCGCCGGCACGGCAGACACGTTCGTCGCCGAGGAAGCGCGCCGCACGCTCGAGTACTTGGGCGTCGCCTCGACGCTCGTCCCGGACGTCGGCGTCGCGGGGATCCTGCGCCTCCTCTCGCGCCTGGAAGAAGTCGAGAAGGCGGACGTGGTCATCGCGGTGGCCGGCATGGAGGCGTCCCTCTTCTCCGTCATCGGCGGGCTGGTCGGTCGACCGGTGATCGCCGTTCCGACTTCGCGTGGTTACGGCGTCGCGTTGGGCGGCGTTGCTTCGCTCCTCGCCGCGTTGAGCTCCTGCGCCAACGGGGTAACCGCGGTGAACATCGACTCGGGCTACGCGGCCGCGATGGCTGCGTATCGCATTCTTTCGGGAGGGCCGCGCCGATGGGATCGAAGACGGACAAAGCGCTCCGGGACGCCCGCGAGTACATCCATGCCGCGGCAATCGGGGTCGATCGCAAGCGAAAGAAAGCGCTCCTCGGCCGGCCGACGACGCCGATAAAGGTCGGACCGAAGACCACCGTCGCCGAGCTCCTCGACTCCTACCGCGACGCTTCCTTTCAAGCCCGTGCGCTCGGCAACTGCGCGGCCGTCTTCGAAGCCATGCTCCGCGACAAGGACCGGCCGACGATATTCCTCGGTCTCGCCGGATCCTTGATCGCGGCCGGCATGCGGCAGATCTTGACCGACCTGATCGAGCAGAACATGGTCGACGTCGTCGTCTCGACCGGCGCGATCATCTCGCAGGACCTCTACCAGGCGCGCGGCGGCCGCCACTACCACGGCCGCACCGACGCAGACGACAAGGAGCTGCGCGACCTCTACATCGATCGGCTCTACGACACGTTCATCGACGAGGAGAAGTACTGGCAGACGGATCTCGCCGTCTCGCAGTTCGCCGACTCGCTTTCGGGTAAGACGCTCTCCTCCCGCGCCTTCCTCGCCCTCCTCGCGGAGACGGCCCGCAAGGATCCGGGCTCCATCCTCGGCGCCTGCGCCCGGCAAGGGGTGCCGCTCTTCGTCCCCGCGCTGAACGACTCGTCGATCGGGATCGGCCTGACCGAGCACTACCACCGGATGAAGAAGAAGGGCCGGGAGCCGATGACGATCTCCTCGATCCGGGACAACTACGAGCTCACCCAGATCGTCGTCCAGAGCCCGGCGACCGCGGCGCTGTACGTCTCCGGCGGCGTGCCGAAGAACTACATCAACGACTCGATCGTGATGTCGTACATCTTCGGGATCGACACGGGCGGGCACCGCTACGCGATCCAGGTGACGACCGACGCGCCGCACTGGGGCGGCCTCGGCGGCTCGACCCTGTCGGAGGCGACGTCCTGGGGAAAGGTGTCGAAGAAGGCCTCGCACGAGATGGCGTTCGTCGAGACGTCGGTCGCGCTGCCGCTCCTGTACGGCTACGCGCTCCAGAAGAACGCGGCGCGCGGGAGGAAGCGGCTCCGCTACGAGTGGAAGGACGACATCCTCAAGAGAATCACTCAAGCCTGAAGAAAGTCAGTGCCCGAAATCAGTCGCTTCTTCGGCATCGTCATCCGGATGTTCGTCGAGGCAGGTGGGCCGCACAACCGGGCACACTTTCATGCCTACTATCAAGACCAAGTGGGCGTCTTCGGGATCGAGCCAGTCGAGGCGATTGCGGGAGCGTTGCCGACACGCCAGGAGCGGCTCACGATTGCCTGGGCAGAAATTCACCGGCGAGAGCTGATGGACTGCTGGAGATCATTGCAGTCGGGCCGCCCGCCTTCTAAGATCGAGCCTCTGAGGTAGCGGCTTTGCAGCATGAAATTCATCGCGTAACTGGATTCGAAAGGGTCGCGCCGTTCACGCTCCGCCTTCACTTCGAAGACGGAACGACTCAGAGCATCGATTTTCGACCGGTGCTGGCGGGAGAAATCTATGGCCCCCTCGCCGACCCGAATTTCTTCGACGCCGTCCGGTTGGACGAGGAGGCACACACCCTGGTCTGGCCGAACGGTGCCGACTTCGACCCCGCCATACTTCATGCTTGGCCCACAGCGGGCTCGGAGCTCGCGAAGCTCGCCCGCAGTTGGGTGACGGTGGCGACTTAGCGTCTCTCGTCTTTGGCCGAAAGAACCAAAAAAGCCCCGGTTTCCCGGGGCTTTCGTTTTCAGATCCCTCGCTTCGCTCGGGATGACAGGAGGGACGCTTAGAGCACTTCCCCCCGCAGCGGAATCTCGATCACCGAGCGCTCCTTGTCGGAGGTGAAGAGCTTGACGGTCCCTTCGAGAGCGCCCTTCTTGACCTTGTCGCTCGCCTTGACAACGATCGTGTAGGAAACGCCCTCCTGCGTCGGTACGACGTCGGTGATGAATCCGGGCACGGAGACCTCCGCGCGTACGACCTTGACCGGCACGGCGGGCTTGTTGTTGGTGACGATGATGTTGCGCGTGATCGGGTCCTTGCCCGCGGTGAAGTTGCCGAAATTGACGGTCACCGGGGTGACCGAAACGCGCGGCCGGACGATTCCGGAGATCGGGATCTCGACCGTCGGTTGCTGGGTCACGCCGGTCGCAACCCGGATCGGGGCATTCAGCAGTCCTTCCGGAGCGTCGGGCAGGACAGTGATATGGACCTTGTATTGCTCGCCCGGGCGGCCGGGGATCTTGTCCTTGTCGCCGGCCGCCAGAACTTCCGCCTTGACGTACGGCTGGGATGTTTCGGCGATCGTCGGCCGGAAGCCCTTTTCTTCGGACATGAGAACGACGTCCTGGCTCGCGTTGTCCCCCTTGATGACTGAGAAGCGGACGAACGCCTGAGGCAGAACGTCCACGAACGGCTTGACCATCGCCTTGATGAAGAGGTTCATCTGGGGCCGCTCCGGGTCGTTGGAAACCACGAGGACCGACTTGGAGATGGGTCCCGAGAAGCTCTTGGTGTCGACGCTCGACTGGATCTTTCCTTCGGCGCCCGGCTTGATGACTTTGTCGAACGAAGCGACGGTGCACCCGCAGGACGGGCGGGCGTCGGAGATGACGAGGTCGGAGCCTCCCGTGTTTTTGACGGTGAAGACGGCCTCGACCATCTGACCCTTGGCGACGGTGCCGGCGTCCCTCGTCTCAGGCGTCACCTCGATCTTGGGCGCCGCGGCACCCGCTTTCCCCGCTGCCGGCTTGGGCGCGGGCTGCTTCTGCGCCTCGAGAGCCGTGACTGCGAAAAGGCTCGCAGCGACGAAGCAGGCCAACCTTCCGATCTGACGCATTTCCGATCCTCCTGTTTCGACGGGTGCTTTAGAGTATGCCGAACCGGTCAAACTCGGGACTACCGGCGGAAATTCCAGAATCCGGCGCTTTTGCCGGCGATTCCCGCCTCTTGCGAAGGGCCCATGGCGGAACGGAAATGCATTCATCTCGTGCCGATCGGTGGCACCGCCATGACGCCGCTCGCGGCCCTCCTCGCCGAGGAAGGCCACCGCGTCACCGGAAGCGCCCTCGACCTCTACCCGCCCATGTCTACGCTCCTCGACTCGCTTCAAATCCCGGTCGCGCGAGGGTTTGCGGGCGAGCACGTGCCCGATGACTGCGATTGCGTCGTCGTCGGAAATGCCGCGCTCCGCGACAACGTCGAGGCCGGGGAAGCTCATCGACGCCGGATTCCTGTCCTCTCGATGCCACAGGCGATCCGCGAACACCTGCTTGCCGAGAAGACCTCGGTCGTCGTCACGGGGACGCACGGCAAGACGACGACCTCGGCGCTGACGGCCTGGCTGCTGCTCGATTCGAATCGGGATCCCGGGTTCCTGATCGGCGGAGAAATGAAGAACCTGGGTCGCGGGTACCGGCGGGGCGGAGGCCCGGTCTTCGTCCTGGAAGGGGACGAGTACAACGCCGCGTTCTTCGACCGAGGACCGAAGTTCCTCCATTACCAGCCGCGGCACCTCTTCGTCGGAAACATCGAGTACGACCACGCGGACCTCTTTCCCGACCTCGCCTCGGTCGTCGAGGCGTTCCGCCAGGTCGTCGGGATCGTGCCGCCGGAAGGGACGGTCGTCGCGAACGTGGACGACGAGCGCGTCCGGGGAATTCTCTCCACGGTGCGCGCGCGGATCGTCCCCGTTTCCCTCGCCGACCCGGCCGCGGACTTTTCGGCGACGGAGGTCGAATTCGAGCCGGAGGGAACCCGCTTCACGCTGCTCGAGTCCGATCGAGCCGCCGGCCGGCTTTTTTCGCCTCTCGTCGGAATCCACAACCTGAGAAACGCGCTCGGCGCGATCGCGCTCGCGCGCGGCCTCGGGCTGTCCGTCGAGGAGATCGGGCGCTCGCTCCCGCGCTTCGCGGGCGTTCGGCGAAGGCTCGAGGTCAAGGGCGAGAAGAACGGGATCGTTGTGGTGGACGACTTCGCCCACCATCCGACCGCCGTCGCCGGAACGATCGCGGCCGCGCGCACCCGATGGCCGGGCCGCAGGCTCTGGGCGCTCTTCGAGCCGCGCTCGAACACCGCCGGAAGGAAGCTCTTCGAGGATGATTACGGAGACGCGTTCTCCGCCGCCGACGCGCTCGTGATCGGCCCGATCTTCCACGCAAAACGCCTGAAGCCGGAGGAGCGCATCGATCGTGCCGCAGTGCTCGACCGGTTCACGACGAACGGGAAACCGGCGTACGCCCCGGAAAGCCTCGAGGAGATCCCGGGGATCCTGCGCCGCGAGGCGCGCGCCGGCGACGTGCTGCTGCTCATGTCTTCCGGCGCGTTCGGCGGTCTGCCGGAGACCCTGCTCGGGGAACTTTAGGTGAAGGCGCTGTACCTCTTCGCAGCGCTGCTCGCTCCGGGTCCCGCCCTTCTGTTCCAGAATCCGCGAGTACCGATCGTCCTTCCGGCTCAAGGCCTGCGCGTCACGGTTCTCGAAAGAGACGATCAGGACGCGGCGGCGTGGAGGGCGATCCGCGATCTTGGCGCCAACGTCGTCGCGACGCTCCGGCCACCGAGTCGTGAGACCGACGATCTCGCCACCACCTCGGGGCTGACCTACCTTGCGTTCCTGACCACCGACGAAATCCCGATTCTTTCTCGCGACGTCGCCCGAATGGAGGAAATCCGCTCCGAACGCAGTCTCGCCGGCTTCTATTTCTGGGACGCCCAGGTGACCGAGGGATTCACGACACCTGAGGTCCAGCGGCAGGCCTACTCGACTTTGAAGCTGCTCTTCCCCGAAAAACTCGTTCTGTACCCGACGAGGCTCGACCCGATCGTCTGGAACGCCGACTTTCTGGATCGGTACTTTCGTCCGGAGTTCACCGATCTGGTGACGCCGTACTTCTATCCCGTCGGCACGACGATTCTCGGGGAGATGAGGGAAGAGGACGCCTGGCAGGGACGGCTCGGCGGATTGCTTTCTGCTCTGGCGTCCCGAATTCCTGCGGGCAAAGGCCTCCTCCCGGTTCTCCAGGGCTTCGAGCAGCAGGGCTACTCGGTGAGCACCCATTTCCTTGCCGATCAGTTCGCGGTGTATCGAAGCTTTTGGCCGAATCTTTCCAACGCTGCCGTCTTCGCTTGGAAGTTCTCGACAATGGAGTCCGCGCCGCTCATCGAGATCGCCGGTAGACCGGATCTTCAGGAGGGTGTCTGTAACCTCTTCTCGAGTCTCTCGCGGGTAAGCTGTCGTTCGAGACGCTTGCTTCCGTGGAGATCCGGAGCCTGATTCAGACGGTCCGGCGACTTTCCGCCGCGGCGACCCGGTTCGCCAGCACGCCGACGTTCTCGATCTCGACCTCGACGAGGTCGCCGGGGGAGAGCGGGCCCACGCCGGCGGGCGTGCCGGTCAGGATCAGATCACCGGGAACGAGCGTCATCATCCGCGAGACGTACGCGAGGAGGAACGCGGGCGAGAAGACCATGTCCGAGGTCCGTGACGACTGTTTCACAGCGCCGTTGACGCGCGTCTCGATCGCGAGGTCGGAAGGGTCGAGGCCCGTGACGATCGCCGGTCCGACCGGGCAGAAGGTGTCGAACGATTTCGCTCTCGCGAACTGGCCGTCCCTCTTCTGGAGGTCGCGCGCGGTGACGTCGTTCGCGCAACACACGCCGGCGAGCGCGTCCAACCAGTCCGACTGCCGCCAGCTCTTGATCCGGCGGCCGACGACGAGCGCCAGCTCCCCTTCGTAATCGACTCGCGCGGATTCGGGAGGGAGCACGATCTCCCCGTTGTCGAAGACGAGCGACGAAGGCGCCTTCAAAAAGAGGAGCGGCTCGTCGGGAACGGCGTTTCCGAGCTCCGCGGCGTGGTCGCGGTAGTTGCGCCCGACCGCGACGATCTTCGAGGGCAGCGGCGGCGCATCGGGAGCTCCGAACCGGACGACCTTCAGGCGGTCACTCCTGCCACGCTTCCTCGGTCATCTGCGCCCGATAGATCTCGCGGGCGTCGCCCAGGAGCCGGATCGCCGCGAAGACGTCCCCTTCCCGCCGCGCGCTGACGACGAGATCCACGCCGCTCTTCGTTGCGCACGTGATTGGGAGCTCGGCGTGGCCGCGCAGAGCCGCGACGAGGGCCGACGCGACGACGCCGGAGCCGCACGACAGCGTCTCCGCTTCGACGCCGCGCTCCCACGTCCGCACTTCCAGCCTCTGCGGTCCCGCGACCCGGACGAAGTTGACGTTGGCCCCCTCCGGCAGGAGCGAGTGACGGCGCAGCGGCGGCCCCAGCCGCTCGATCGGCAGGGTCGCGAGGTCGTCGCGGACGAAGATCACGAGGTGCGGAACTCCGACGTGGATCGGCGTGCCCTTCGGCGGCAGCCCGGCCGTCGGATTCGGACTTTTCGGTTCGAGGAGGATCGGCTCGTCCGGCGCGATCACGTCCGGGAGCGCCAGCGTGACGGACTCGCCGCTGACCCGCGCGCCGATGTTGCCCCAGCCCGTCTCGAGGACGAGCTCCTGGTCCGCCGCGAGTCGGCGCGTCACCGCGTAGCGGGCGGCGCA
>DASWDK010000282.1:0-5121 GCA_036395335.1 Thermoanaerobaculia bacterium | reverse complement strand
ATCACGAGGAGGCTGCCGTGCGGGTGGTCGAAAAGCTGAGCCGGCGGGTCGACGGAGATGGTCCGAACCGAAGAGAAGAGCCTCGCGATCTGTTCGCGGGCGATCCCGTTTGCCTCGTGGACGTCCGCGGGCGAATCCGCGCGCGCGTTGACGACGGTGACGATGAGCACGCGCCCCATCGGGCCTGCGGGAACGGATCCGAGCGTATCCATGAGGCTTTCGGTCTCGGCGTACGCGGGGATTTGGAGCGCGTGTCCGAATTCTTCGTCGAGCTTGTCCGCGAGCGCGGCTTCCGGCTCGACGCCGCAAGCCAGGTATTTCTCGACGGTCGTGCTCACCGCGGATGGTGAGGCCGGATCAGCCTCCGCTGACCGCGGGCAGGATCGCGATCTCGCAGTCCTCCGGAATCGGGGTCGCGAGTCCGTCGCCGAAGCGAACGCAGTCGGGGCCGACGAAAAGATTGACGTGCGGCCGCATCTCGCCGCGCTCGTCTAAGACGCGCCGCGCGACGCCGGGATACTTCGCCCCGAGCGCCTCGAGAGCTTCGCCCAGCGTTTTTGGCGAGCTCTCCAGGTCGACCCGGGAGCGGCCGTCCGCAAAGTCGCGCAGCGGACCGGGAACGAAGAAAGAGACCGCCATCAGGCCGCCTTCTTGCGGCGCCGGCGCTCCGCGGTTCGGGCCGTTCCCGCCGGCACGCGGGCCCGCGCCCTCGCGCGCCCGGCGACCGTCGCCGCGCGGACGCACGTCACGGCAGGAAGATTCTCCGCGACGAGCGACCAGCTCTCTCCCTCGTCGCGCGAGCCGTACAGGCGTCCGTCGCGCGTCCCGAAGTACACCCCCACCGGGTCCTCGCGGTCGACGGCGAGGGCATCGCGCAGGACCGTGTCGTAACAGTCCCGCTGGGGAAGACCGCGGGCGAGCGGCTTCCAGGACCGGGCTCCGTCGCGCGTCCGGTAGACGCGCAGCTTGCCCTCGGGCGGGCAGCGAAACTCGTCGGACTGGAGCGGGACGATGTACACCGTCTCTGCATTGCGCGGGTGGATCGCCATCGCGAAGCCGAAGTCGGATGGAACGCCGTTCGCCGCCTCGCGCCACGTGTCGCCGCCGTCGTCCGATCGGTAGAGACCGAAGTGGTGCTGGAGGAACAGACGCTCCGGCCTCGACGGATGCCGCACGACCTTGTGGACGCACTGCCCGAACTCGGGGTCCTTCTCCTTCAGGAAATAGGCCTGGATGCCGCGGTTTCTCGCCTGCCACGTCTTTCCTCCGTCATCCGTGCGGTAGACGCCGCCGGTGGATGTCGCGATTATCAGTCGCTCCCGGCGGGCCGGGTCCGTCAGGATCGTGTGGAGGCAGAGCCCGCCGCCGCCCGGCGTCCATCGTGGACGGTGCGGGTGGTTCCACAGCCCCTCGTTCAGGGACCAGCTCTCCCCGCCGTCGCGCGACTCGAAGAGAGCGGAAGGCTCGACCCCGCAGAAGAGCCGATCCGGCTCGTCATCCAGTCCCGACTCGATCTGCCAGACGTTCGCGAGCGAAGCCCCGGAAGCTTCCGGAAAGGAGATTCGCGGCACCTCCGGCCGGCTCCAGCGCCGTCCGAAGTCGTCGCTCGCACAGAGCTCCGCCCCCCAATGGAAGCTCTTGGGCGCCGCCCAGATCCGATGAAGTCCCTCGCGACCGTCGTAGGCCATTGAGTACACCGATCTGCCGGGGAAGTGCGGCCCGCCGACGTCCCAATTCCGCCGTGAGCGATCGGAACGGAAGAGAAAGGCGCCCTTGACCGTACCGACGAGGAGAAGGATGTCTCCGTCGCGGACGGAGACGGGATTGAGCGAGATCGCAGGTCGTGTCGGCACCTGGGGATGCTACTCCCTCGTCCACGAGTGAAAAAGCTCTTCGACTCTTTTCTTCAGCTCTGCGAGGGAGCCGTCGTTGACGAGGACGTCGGTGGCGTGCCGCCGCGCGTCTTCCGGTGAAATCTGCGCCGCCATCCGTCGCCGGGCATCGTCGGCTTCGCCGCCCTTCTCGGTCCAACGCCGGATCCGGTCCGCGTCCGGCGCGATCACCAGGAGCACGCGGTCGCAACGGTTCTCGGTCGCGGCCTCGAGCAGCTGGGACGCCTCGGCGACCGCGATTTGCGCTCCCTTTGTCCGGGCCTCCTCGAACCGTCGTTCGATCTCCGCCCCGACCAGCGGATGAATCCGTGACTCGAGCGCATGACGCATCGCCGGTTCTGCGAAAACGATCCGGGCGAGACGGGTCCGATCCACCGCGCCCCGCGGGTCGAGGATCTCGGTTCCGAAGAGCTCCACGGCAGCGGCCTCTCCGGGCCCGCCCGGGCGATAGAGGTCGGCGACGATGCGATCCGCGTCGAACACGGTGGCGCCGAGCGCGGAGAGATACGCCGCCACCGTCGACTTGCCCGACGCGAGCCCACCGGTCAAACCGATTCGAAGCACTTGCTAGGGCGAGGGCGCCCGAACGACTTCCCCCGCCTTCATGACGAAGTCGACGCTGGAGAGCACGCCGACGTCCTTCAGGGGGTCTCCGGGAACCGCCACGAGGTCCGCCCAGGCTCCCTTCTCCACGACCCCGATCTTGCCGGCGAGACCGAGGAGCTCCGCGGCGATCGTCGTCGCACTGCGGACGGCTTCGAGGGCGGACATCCCGACGCGAACTTCGTGTTCGAATTCCCGCGCCTGGTTGATTTCGGTCCAGGGGAACCCGCCGGCGTCGGTACCGAAGGCGATCTTCACCCCCGCGTGCCTGCAGTTTGCGATTGACCGCGCGTGCGACTTCGGGATCTCGGCCCAGATCTGGCGGCCCTCCTTCGCCCGGGGCTCGGCCACGTAAGCGGTGACCGTCAGCGTTGGGGAGAGAAAGATTCCCTTGCGCGCCATCTCGCGCGCCAGCTCCGGCCGGATCGAATCGCCGTGCTCGATCGAGTCGACTCCGGCCTCGACCGCAATCCGCGCACCGGTGTCGGAGGTCGCGTGCGCCGCCACCTTCGCGCCGCGAGCGTGGGCTTCCGAAACGACCGCCGCGAGCTCCTCCTTCGTCCAGTTCGGGGGCGAATCGATGTAGCCGTCCGCCGTCGTGTGCAGGCCGCCCGTGTTCGCGTAGACCTTGACCCAGTCCGTTCCGTAGGAGAGCTGCTCCCGCACGGCGCGCCGGCAGCCATCGGTGCCGTCACAGATCTGGACGCCGCTCGGAAACTTCCAGTCCGGACGGAAATGGAGAATCGGGTACGTCCCCGTCGTCGAGAGGGCCGGTCCGGCGACCTGGAGACGCGGCCCCGGAATCACCCCTTCGTTGACCGCGTCGCGCAGCGCCACGTCGTCGTACGAGGCGCCTTCGGTCTCCACATCGCGCATCGTGGTGAAGCCGTGCTCGAGCGCGATCTTCAGAGCACGAACGGCGCGCGCGACCCGGTGTGCCGGGTACTCCTTCAGGATCTGCTGCTCGTACTCGGCCTGCGTCGCGTCGCCCTGAAGCAGCATGTGCGTGTGCGTGTCGATCAGACCGGGTAGGAGGGTTCGATCGCCGAGGTCGATCACGCGCGCGCCCGCAGGTACCGAACTGGCGACGCCTTCGACGAGTCCGCCGCGGACGAGGACGACCGGACGATCGACGTAGCGACCGGCTCTCACGTCGAGGAGACGGGCGGCCTTGATCGCGATGGCCGGTTCATCCGGTCGCGCGCCGAGAGCGGAAGAGCCCAGGACCGTCGCGAGCGCGGCGAAAGCGAGGGCCTTCTTCATCGTCGATCGAGTGGCCTATCGGAGCTCGCGCAGATGACGGATTCCCCGCTCGTATCCGCGGCGGAAACCTTCGAGCCCGTAATACTCCGGATAGAGGTCGCGCAGATCGTTCGACGCCTCCTCGAATCTGCGGCCCCGAAAGCGTGGCCCCATCGCCGCTTCGAAACCTTGCCGGTAGGCGGGCTCCGCGTCCGAGAAGCTCGCTCCATCGCGCTCGTAGTCGGCTCGCTCGGCGTCACGGATGCCGACCCACCAGCTCTCCTTCGCGGCGTCGAGGCTTTCCGCCCCCGCGGCGTCGAGGGCGGCCCGGGTGCGATCCACCTCGTCTTCTTCGACCAGCACGAAAACCACCGAGTGACCTCGCCTCAACGCGTCTTCGTAGAGATAGAGCTCGTCCTTCGGAAGGCCATGGGAGAGTTTCTCTTCGAGAGCGCCGCCGGCCGCGGCGCCGCCGGCGACGCCGCCGACTCCGAGCAGAGCCGCGCCCAGGAGCTCCGCCGCGGCGAGCGCCCCGAAGCCGGGAACCAGAAGACTCGCCGCGAGCGCCCCGAGCCCGGCGCCCGTCGTGGCCCCGACGACTCCGCCCACGACTCCGCCGACCGCCTTGCCCATCCCCGGCTGTTCCGTCTCGCTCGTCGCGACCCGCGAATGGATCTCGCCCTCCGGGCTCCCGGGCGTGAGCACGCTCAGGCGGTCGGCCGGGACTCCCGCACGCGAGATCGCCGCGGCTGCTCGCCGCGCGCCCTCCACGGACGGGAAAATTCCGACGACCGACTCCACGAGGGCGAGTCTAGCTCTCCGCCTCGGCAGGCTCCCAGCGATCGAGGACGCGTTTCTTCCTGCTCCGAGGCGCCCGCGCTCCTTCGAGGGCGGGATTTTCCCCGGCGGACGCGTACGTTTCGAGCCGGTTCTCCACGTCGACGACGCCCGGGACGCCGCGGACGGCGGAGAGCAGATCGTCGAGCTCGCTCGTCAGGACCGCTCCGGAGAGCGTCACGTTCCCCCCGAGGGCCGTCACTTCGATGGCACCCGGATTCGAGACCGCGCGGCCGAGCTCGGCCCGCACGCGCTCCTCCAGGACCGAATTCTCGACCGTCTCGTGGCGCGTCACCGATTTCACCTGTGCCGTCACGCCCCGCGCGCGGTTTCTCCAGTCCCTCGAGCGCGCTCCGAGCCGATCACTCGTCCGGTTCACCATCCGCACGGCCTTGTCTCGGACGAGGGCGCGCCGCCTCTTCCCGCGCTCCGGATCGAGCACGTACATGAGAGCCGCCCCGAGCCCGAGCCCGCCGATCAGCATCCCCACGGCCCGGATCAGTGAATCGCCGTCTCTCGCAAAAAGCTTCATTGGAGGTCCTCCCAC
>DASWDK010000281.1:0-1649 GCA_036395335.1 Thermoanaerobaculia bacterium | reverse complement strand
GGGCTTGCCGGAGCGGTCGAGGCGGTCGAGCGAACGCCGTGCGGACCCGATCCGCTCCGCGAGCTCCGGATGGACCCGGGTGACCGAGTCCAGCTGGTCGGAAAGGCGCGCGAGAGCCGCCGAAGAGTCGAGCGACTCCGCCGGCGCCCGGCCCGCTCCGCGGCCCACGGCCGTCTCCGCGCGGCGTTCCCAGACCGATAGGACCGCGTCCCGGCAGTAGGAAAGCGAATTGACGCGGCCGGTTACCCCGCGCTCTTCGCGCTTCGTGAAGGCATCATCGATTCCGGCCTGGATCGCCTCGAGAGAGATTCCGAGAGCATGCCACTCCTTCAGAAGCGCAAAATCCTTCGGAGACAGGAGGAACGGCGTTCCGCGGCGAGCGATGAAAGCCGCTTCCGCCGCTGCGTAGTAGTCTCTATCCCCCGCGGTTTCGCTCATGGATCAAGCGGAGGCCGATCAGCGTCAGAAGCGGGTCGACCTCCTCGATCCTCTCCGAGCCTCCCCCGAAGAGCTCCGCCAGGCCTCCGGTCGCGATTACGCGCGGCTTCGCCCCGATCTCGCGGGCGATCCTCTCGATCACGCCGTCGACCAAGGAGAGATATCCGAAGTAGAGGCCGGATTGGATCGACCCGGCGGTCGTCTTGCCCACGACCTTCTCGGGCCGCCGGATCTCGACGCGCCAGAGCCGGGCGGCACGCTCGAAGAGGGCCTCCGCCGAGATGGAGATTCCCGGGACGATGACGCCGCCGGCGTACTCGCCTTTCGCGGTGATCACGTCGAACGTCGTCGCCGTCCCAAAGTCGACGACGACGCACGGACCGCCCAGCCGCTCGTACGCGGCGACCGCGTTGACGATGCGGTCGGCTCCGACCTCCTGCGGGGCGTCGTAGAGGATCGGCATACCCGTGCGAATGCCCGGCTCGACGAAGACCGGCTCGCTCCCGGCGATCTGGCGAAGCGCCTGCCGCAGCGGGAACCGGAGCGACGGAACGACGCTCGCGACGATCACTTCCCGCGGAGGATCGTTTTCTCGGCCGGCGGAGGAGAGCAGGCCCTGCACCGAGAGCAGGATCTCGTCGGACGTCGAATCCCGCCGGGAGGTGAGCCGCCAGTGTCGCGCGAGCGTCTGCCCCTCGAAGAGGCCCAGCACCGTGTTCGTGTTCCCGACGTCCACTGCGAGCAGAGCCGTGTCCTCTCTCACCATTCGTCCAGCTCTCCACTCGTGACGACCGCCTCCCCCGCCGGCGTCTTCAGCCGCAGAAATCCGGATGGATCCAGGCCGAGATATTGCCCCGTGAGCTCCTTTCCTTCCCGGCGGACCCTCATCCGATCACCGGGACGGTGGAGGGAAACGCGCTCCCACTCCTCGACCTCCCGCGACCAGTCCGGGTGCCCGAGCTCGGATTCGAGCCGGTCGACCAGGGCCTGGAGCAGAGCGGCGATCGGGACCGCGTGCCCCGTTTCCTCCTCGATCGTGGTCGCGTTCGGGACGCCGACGCCGGCGCCGCGGCCCAGTACGTTGATGCCGATGCCCACCGCGAGATAAGTCTCTTCTCCCTGCGTCCGCGCCTCCGCGAGCACACCCGCCAGTTTGCGCCTCCCGACGTAGAGGTCGTTCGGCCATTTGAGCTCCGCGGCGATTCCGCAGG
>DASWDK010000280.1:0-1835 GCA_036395335.1 Thermoanaerobaculia bacterium | reverse complement strand
CACGAACTGGACCACGGAGCTCGCGAAGTGAGTCTCGCCGCGGGCTCGCGTCTCGGCCCCTACGAGGTCGTGGCCCCGCTCGGTGCGGGCGGGATGGGAGAGGTCTACCGGGCGAGAGATCCGAGGCTCGGGAGAGACGTCGCGGTTAAGGTCCTTCCCGCGTCCTTTTCGCAAGATCCCGACCGGCTGCGCCGCTTCGAGCAGGAGGCGCGGGCGGCGGGGCTTCTGAACCATCCCAACATCACGGCCGTCTACGACATCGGATCTCACGAGGGCGCGCCGTACGTCGTCAGCGAGCTCCTGGAGGGCGAGACGCTTCGGGCCGAGCTCGCGGGCGACCGCCTGTCCCCGCGCAAGGCGATCGACTACGCGATTCAGCTCGCGCACGGGCTCGCGGCCGCGCACGAGAAGGGGATCGTCCACCGTGACCTGAAGCCCGAGAACGTGTTCGTGACTCGAAACGGGCGCGTGAAGATCTTGGACTTCGGCCTCGCGAAGCTAACGCACGCGGAAGAGGGAAGCTCGGCAGGACAGACAAACCTTCCGACCGCGGGAACGGAGCCGGGGGTCGTTCTCGGGACGATGGGCTACATGGCGCCCGAGCAGGTGCGAGGAAGACCCGCAGACGCACGGAGCGACATCTTCGCGTTCGGGGCGATCCTCTACGAGATGCTCTCCGGCAAGAGAGCGTTCCAGGGGGATTCGGCGGCGGACACGATGTCGGCGATCCTGCGAGAAGACCCGCCGGATCTCTCCGCGACGAACCAGAACGTTTCGCCAGGGCTGGAGCGGATCCTGCGTCACTGCCTGGAGAAGAATCCCGAGCAGCGTTTTCAGTCGGCCCGTGACCTCGCGTTCGACCTCGAGGCGCTGTCGGGACTCTCCGCTTCCGCGACGCAGGTTGCGGCGATTCCACGGCCTCGGCCGAATCGTGTTCTCCTCCCGGCGGCGGCGATCGTTCTGCTCGCGGCGGCGGCTTACGTCTCGTACCTCGTCGGACGGCGCGCCGGGAGAGAGGTCGCAAAGCCGACTCGGTCGTTCCAGACGCTTTCGTTCGCTCAGCAGGCGATCTTCAACGCCCGATTCGCTCCGGACGGCAAGACGATCGTTTACAGCGCCGCGCGCAAGGGAAACACGCCGGAGATCATCTTGGTCCGCCCCGACTTTCCGGGCGGAAAATCCCTGGGGCTCCCCGGGGTTCACCTCCTTTCCGTGTCGTCACGCGGCGAGCTGGCGGTCCTGACGCGAGTCCGCTACATCGGGCACTCGTTTTTCTCCGGCACCCTCGGTCGGATGCCGCTCGAAGGCGGAGCGCCCCGCGAAGTGCTCGCCGGAGTTCGCGAGGCGGACTGGTCCCCGGACGGCAGCGACCTCGTCATCATCCGGGACGTCAACGGAAGGGATCGCCTGGAGTATCCCGTCGGCAAAGTTCTCGCGGAGGCGGGAGGGTACCTCTCAAACCCGCGAATCTCTCCCGACGGCAAGCGCATCGCGTTCTTCGAGCATCCGACCAAATACGACGATCGCGGGGGGGTGGCCGTCGTGGATCTCTCCGGCAGGAAGAAGGTTCTCTCCGACGGCTACTGGGGAGAAGAAGGCCTCGCCTGGTCCCCGGACAGCCGCGAGGTTCTCTTCTCGGCGGGTGACTCCTGGAGCAACTTCAAGGTCCATTCCGTGACGCTCGACGGTCGGCTGCGCATCGCCGCGGAGAGCGCCGGCGGTCTGACCATCCTGGACGTCGCTCCGGACGGCCGGTGGATCGCGTCCCGGGACGACTTTTTCCGCGACATGCCCGTGCAGGGGCCTGGCGAGAGCACCGAGCGCGACCTTTCCTG
>DASWDK010000279.1:0-4225 GCA_036395335.1 Thermoanaerobaculia bacterium | reverse complement strand
AGGCGGCGACGCGGCGCTCCGACGCGTCTTTGGCGCCGATCGTAGCGAGCTCACCGCCACCCTGGCCCGCTGGAGGCGGTCCGCGCTCGCGCAGTCGGTCTCGGCCCCGCGCCGGCGGTCGTTGCCGTCCGGCTTTCTGCGCGGCGTCTCGTACGCGATGACGAACTCAGTGGAAAGTTCCTACGCGTCGCCCCGCTCTCTCGAGACGCTTCGGCGGCTCTCGGGCATGGCGGCGAGGTCCATCTCGATCATGCCGTACGGGTTTTCCCGGACCGAGAACGCTCCGGAGGTCGAGTTCGTTCACCGCAGTCCCCGGGGAGAGACGGACGAAGGAACATTGCGCGCGGTGTCCGACGCCCGATCCCTCGGAATGACGGCGATGATCAAGCCGCAGCTCTGGATCGGCGGGGGAGCGTTCGTCGGAACGATCGCGATGGCAACGCCGGCGGACTGGGCGAAGTGGTTTGCCGCCTACCGCCGGTTCGCGATCCATCACGCGATCGTCGCGGAAGCCTCCGGGGCGGCGCTCTTCTGCATCGGAACGGAACTCGGCGGGACGGAGGCGCGCGAGAAGGAGTGGCGCGAGACGATCGCCGCGATTCGGCTCGCAACCGGGGCGGCCCTGCTCTACACGACCAACTGGGCCGCGGGCGCTCCGAAGGTTCGCTTCTGGGACGCGCTCGACGCCGTCGGCGCGGATTTCTACGACCCTCTCTCCGCCGACCCCGGCGCTTCCGACGCCGCGCTCGTCGAAGGCGCGCGCCGCGCGGCGAAGCCGGTCGAGAAGCTCTCCCTCTCGACCGGCAAGCCCGTAATCTTCGCCGAAGCGGGCTACCCGCCCGCGCGAAGCGCCTGGATGGCACCGCACGACGAAGATTCGGACCAGCCTTTCGCCCCGGAAGACGCCGCCCGGTCGGTGCGCGCCGTCTTTGCCGCGCTGACCGGGCAGACGTGGTGGAAGGGCGTCTATTGGTGGAAGGCGTTCTCCGACGGCCGCGAGGCTGGCCTCTCCGATCGGAGCTTCAATTTTCTGGGCCGGCCGGCGGGGGAGGCGATCACCTCTGGATTCCGGCGGGTCGCGGCGGCTGAAGGCGGCACGCGGTGAGCGCCGGATCGATCCTCGACGTGGCGGCCGACGCCGCGCGCGCGGGGGGCGAGATCCTGCAAAGTTACTGGCGGAGCCTCCCACGCGGATCGATCTCCGAGAAGAAAACGAACGACTTCGTGACGCGCGCCGACAAAGAGAGCGAGGAGGTCATCGTGGCGCGGATCCGCGAGCGCTTTCCCCGCGATGGCTTTCTGGGCGAAGAGGGGGGACGGCGCGGCGTCGGTGACGAGGCGCGCGTCTGGATCGTCGATCCGCTCGACGGAACGACGAACTTCATCGCGGGCTTTCCATTCTGGTGCGTGTCGGTGGCGGCCCGCGAGAAAGGGGAAATCGTGGCGGGCGCGGTGTGGGATCCGTTGCGCGAGGAGCTCTTTGCCGCCGAGCGGGGGGGCGGAGCCTTCCGGAACGGAGAGCGGTTGCGGGTGACGCCTCGATCCGATCTGGACGGCGCGTTTCTCGCGACCGGCTTTCCGTTTCGTTCGAAAGAGCGGATCGATCTGTACCTGGCTCTGTTTCGCGATCTCTTCGTGCGTGCCCGCGCGATCCGGAGAGCCGGCTCGGCGGCGCTCGACCTCGCCAACGTCGCCGCAGGCGTCTTCGACGGTTTCTTCGAGTTCAAACTGTCGATCTGGGACATCGCGGCGGGATCTCTGTTGATCGAGGAGGCGGGAGGCCGCGTGACCGACTTCGACGGCCGGGACAACCACTGGCAGCGGGGGAACGTCGTCGCGGGTACTTCCGGAGTCGCGGACGAAATCGTTCGGGCAGCCGCGAAGTTGTTCTCGGATTCTGAGATTTGAACTGTCGGCCGCGGGGCGCTCGCTCCGCGAGCGGCGGCCGAGAGAGTTCGAACCAGAGCCCAGAGCCTAGCCGGCGAGGAGAACGGGAACGGCAGCCGCTCGCAGCACCCGATCGGTCGTCGACCCGAGAACCAGCTCGACGACCCGGCCATGTCCGTGCGCTCCCATCGCGACGAGGTCCGCTCCCGCGCCAATCTCTCCGAAAATCGCTTCGTCCGGATGACCGGGACGGCGGATTCCCGACGTGGTCACCCGCCGGTAGCGCAGCTCTTCTTCCGACTCCGCCAGACGCATCTCCCCTTCCCGCTCGTCGTCCTGGGCCGTCAGAACCCGGACCGGCAGCTCCAGAAGGGCGGCGAGCTCGGCGACGAGCACGAGCGCCTTCTTCGACTTCGGAGAGCCATCCCAGGCGAGGAGGGGCGTGCGAAAGTCATGATATTCGGCCGGCGAGACCAGGAGCGGCGCGGGCATCCGGCGCGCGAGCGCATCCACGTGGCGGCCGATCAGGTCGCGCCGGTGGACCGCGTTCGCTCCCCGGGATCCGAGCGCGACCAGATCGCAGGCTCGCGCCTCCTCCTCCAGGATCTCCGAAACACTTCCCTCCCGAAGTACCGGCTCGAACGAAACCTCCGCCTCTTTCGCGCGGGATTCGAACGATGCGACGATCGCCCCGCCGGCCGAGACGAGCGCGTCGCGCAGCTCTCCCGAGAGATTCAGGAACGGCTGAAAGCCGACGGATCCGGACAGGTCCGCGACCACCACGCCGTCCAAGAGGGACCGGTCGACGACATGGATCCCCCGAACCAGGCCACCCGCGGCCCGCGCGATTCGAAACGCATGGCCGAGGGCAGCCTCCGAGTGCGGCGAGCCGTCGAGCCCGACCGCGATCCTCGAGAAGGTCACGTGACGACGACCCCCGCATAACCGACGACCGAGGACTCGTCACCGGTCTCGTCGCCGCTGTCGCGACGCGAGACGACGCCGGCCTGCGTCGCGCCGAGGGCCACCGCAGCGAAGAGGAGCGCGGTAGCCGGCAGAAACCCGCACATCGAGATCGACTTCGCGAGAACGGTCTGGAAGAGGCCCTCCGGATCGAGGGCCTCGATCCGAGCGAGAGCGATGTCGTCCTTCGCGCGTCCGACCTTGCGCGATTCATAGTGATTCATGTCGGAGGACGCGAGCAGGAGGGGTGGCTCGTCCTCTTCGCGGACGAGCCGGGCGAGCGCTTCGCCGACTTCGCGGCAGAGAGCGAGCGACGGCTCTCCGAGACACACGGGGACGAGCTCGACGTCGGGCCGCAGCATTTTCAAGAAGGGGAGCTGGACTTCCAGGGAATGCTCGCGCCGGTGCGCTTCGGAGTCCTCCTCGAGGTGGGGCGCGAGCGCGAGGAGCCGTTCGGCGAGCCGGCGCGCGAGCGGAACGTCACCGAGCGGCGTCCGCCATGCGTCGGAAGGGTCGAGCGCGGAGGGAGCGCCTCGGCCGGTGTGGTTGGGGCAAAGAATCACCGCGGTGCGGGGAAGACGCAGCCGCGCGTAGACGGCGCCGGCGACCGGTCCGGAGTAGACGTAACCGGCGTGCGGAACGATTGCGCCGATCGCCGGGGATACCGTCGTGCCGGCCGGCAGGAGCCTTCCGACGTGATGCTCCAGCTTCTCCGGATTCGCGTCGTAGAAAGTCCCCGCCACGGCGGGATGGCGAACGCCCACGGCGACAATCGTAAGCCGGGTGGCAGCAAGGCGCCGAATTCGCTAATTGACGATCAGGGTTGCTTCGGCGACGCGCCCGGCGACGTCGACGTGGATGGTCGCCGTTCCCGCCCCGACGCCCGAGGCGACTCCCCCTCCATTGATCGTGGCGACCGCCGGGTTGGAGGAGCGGAATTGCGCCACGGCGTTCTCCAGTCGGCTGCCGTCCGGCGCGAATGCGACGACCTGAAACCGCTGGGAATCTCCGACCCGCACGAGCGCGGTCGCCGGGTGGACCTCCAGGCGCGCGATGTCCCGGACGAGGACCGAGATCTCGGCGACACCCTGCAGCTCTCCCACGCGTGCCGTCACGGCCACCTTTCCATTTCCGACGGAGGTCACGACGCCGTCGGGCGACACCTTCGCGACTTTCGGGTCGGACGAAGACCAGGTCGGCCGGATGGAAAGCGGCTCGTTCTTCGAGCTCTTGACGGCAGCGGTGAGCGTGAAGCTCGTTCCCGCCGGCCCGACGAGCGTCGCCTGAGCCGGAACGACCTCGATCGACGCCGCGTCGACGACCTCGACCGGTACCGGGACGTTCAGATTGCCGAAAGTCGCGGTGACCGTCGTCT
>DASWDK010000278.1:0-14131 GCA_036395335.1 Thermoanaerobaculia bacterium | reverse complement strand
GCAGCTCTATGCCGAGCAGGAGCGTTTCGCGGTGGGGATGTCGACGAACTTCCTCGTGCTGACGCGGCAGAACGATCTGACCAACGCGCGGGTCACGGAGACGTCGGCGCTGACCGACTACCGCAAGGCCGCGACCGAGTTCGCGCGGGCGACGGGCGTGCTGCTCGAAGAGCGCCGGATCGAGGTCGACCATCCAGCCAACCCGGCCAATCCGGTCGGTTCGCGTTAAGTCCGGCCTCGTCGCGTCGTCGAAGCCGGTCTCGGTCTTTGCGGGAATCCGCGAGGCCAAAGAGCCGGGATCCTTCGCGTGCTCCGGATGACAGGGGAAAGCAGAGGATAATCGGCGCCCATTCGAGAGGGGGAGGTCCTGCATGCGTCTGGCCGTTTCCGCCATCGCCGCCGCGCTCTGCCTTTCCGTCCAGCCGGCTCGTGCGGTCACCGTCGACGAGCTCGTCGCCAAAAATCTCGAGGCACGGGGCGGCGCTTCGAAGCTCGACGCGATTCGCTCGGTCCGGCTCACGGGCAAAGCGGTGTTCGGCTTCGGCGACGCCCAGATCGAAGCGGGTTGGGGACAGCTCCGGAAGCGGCCCGGGATGATCCGAACCGAGGTCACGCTTCAGGGCCTGACCAACGTCGAGGCGTACGACGGGCGCGATGCGTGGACGCTCGACCCGTTCCAGGGACGCCGCGACGCGCAGCGGGACTCCGCCGACGACGCTCGCGAGCGGGCACGCGAAGCGGACATCGAGGGCGCGCTCGTCCGTTGGCGCGAGAAAGGACACAAGATCGACTACCTCGGGACCGAGGACGTCGACGGCACACCGGCCCACAAGCTGCGGGTCAACCGGAAAGATGGGGACACGGAGTACGTCTTCCTCGATCCGGATTATTTCCTCGAGATTCGGATCGAGACCGTCTCGCACGTTCGCGGCACCGAAAGGATCACGGAGGCGGACCTCGGCAGCTACGAGCAGGTCGAAGGCATCTGGATCCCCTTTTCGATCGAAGCGGGTCGGAAAGGTGAGCCACGCACCGCGCGAATCACGATCGAGCGGGCGGACGTGAACGTGGACGCGGAGGACGCGATCTTCCGCTTTCCCACTCCCGGAACGCCGATCGGGCGCGTCATCCGCGCCGCGGAGGGAACGCGCGAGCCGTCCTCCGCAGCCGCTCCACCCACGCCGTCCGCGGAGCGCTCGCCGGTTTTCGACTCCGGGGTTCTCTCCGGACTCGGAGCCCGCAACATCGGCTCGGCGACGATGAGCGGCCGGATCGCGGCTGTTGCGGCGGAGAACGATGGAGGGAAGACGACTCTCTTCGTCGGCGCCGCGAGCGGCGGCGTCTGGAAATCGTTGGACGGCGGCACCACCTTCAAGCCGGTCTTCGACAAACAGCCCGTCCAGTCGATCGGTGCGATCACGATCGACCCCTCCAACCCGAAGACGATCTGGGTGGGCACGGGGGAGTCCTGGATGCGCAACTCCGTCTCGATCGGGGACGGCATCTACAAATCAACCGACGGAGGCGACACCTGGTCGAACACTGGACTGCGCGACTCCGAGCACATCGTGCGCGTCGTCGTTCACCCGCACAACGGCGACGTCGTGTACGCGTGCGTGCCCGGAAAGCTCTGGAGCGACAGCGCGGAGCGCGGCGTCTATCGCACAGAGGACGGCGGCAGGTCTTGGAACCTCGTCCTGAAGGGGGCGAACCTCTCGACCGGCTGCTCGGGCTTGACGATGGACCCGAAGAACCCCGACGTTCTTTTCGCCGGGATGTGGGACTTCCGCAGGAAGGGCTGGACGTTCCGGTCCGGCGGCGAAGGCCCGACGACTCCGAGCGGCAGCGGCCTCTACCGTTCGGCCGACGGCGGGAAGACGTGGTCGGAGTTGGCGGAGAATGCGGACGCCGGGCTCCCGGTGAAGCCGTGGGGTCGTGTCGAGGTGGTCGTCGCGCCCTCCGACCCGAAAATCGTGTACGCGCTCGTCGAGTCGACGCATTCCGCGCTTTATCGTTCCGCCGACGGCGGGAAGACCTGGGAGGCGCGAGACCGGAGCCAGGGGATGATCTGGCGGCCGTTCTACTTCGGGCGGCTTGTCGTCGATCCGACCAACCCGGACCGCCTCTTCAAGCCGGGCGGCGACCTGATCGCGAGCGAGGACGGCGGTCGCAGCTTCGCCGGAGCGAGCGGCAGATCGCACGGCGACTGGCACGACCTCTGGATCGATCCGGACAACCCGAAGCACGTCGTCGGTGGAGACGACGGCGGGCTCTGGCTCTCCTACGACGGCGGGAACCGGTGGTGGAAAACGAACAACCTGCCGGTCTCGCAGTTCTACCACGTCAGCGTCGACGGGCGGGACCCATACCAGGTCTACGGCGGGCTGCAGGACAACAGCTCCTGGGTCGGAGATTCCGCTCACCCGGGCGGGATCTCGAGCGCGCGGTGGGAGAACCTCTTTGGCGGCGACGGATTCTGGACCGTGCCGGACCCGACGGATCCCGATGGCGTATATGCCGAGTCTCAGGGCGGTTACATCGGCCGCGTCGATCGGAAAACCGGCGCCGCGCGCGACATCCAGCCGAAGGCCCGCTACAAGGAGAAGCTCCGATTCAACTGGAACACGCCGATCTTCGCTTCGCCGACGCAGAAGGGAACGATCTACATCGGCTCGCAGTTCCTCTTCCGCTCGCGCGATCGCGGAGACACGTGGGAGCGCGTCTCACCCGACCTGACGACGAACGACGCTTCGAAGCAGAAGCAGGAGGAGTCCGGTGGGGTAACGGTGGACAACTCCTCCGCCGAGATGCACACGACGATCTACTCGATCTCGGAGTCGCCGCTCGACGCGAAAGTGATCTGGGTGGGCACGGACGACGGCAACGTGCAGTTGACGCGCGACGCCGCGAAGACCTGGACGAACGTCGTGTCGAACGTGCCCCGCCTGCCGAAGGGGTCCTGGGTGAGCTGGATCGAAGCGAGCCGGTTCGAACCGGCCACGGCCTACGCGGCCTTCGACCGTCACACGTTCGGGGACCTGACGCCGTGGGTCTACCGAACGTCCGACTTCGGAAGAACCTGGACGCGCATCGTCGCGCCCGAGCAGGGCGTCCGCGGTTATGCGCACGTCGTGAAGGAAGATGCCGTCAAGCCGGACCTTCTCTTCGTCGGGACCGAGCTCGGGCTCTGGATTTCTCCAGACGCCGGAAAGACCTGGGCGGAGTTCAAGGGAGGAAACTTCCCGAGCGTCGCGGTCCGCGAGGTTCAGGTCCATCCGCGCGAGCACGACCTCGTCTTGGCGACGCACGGTCGCGGGATCTGGATCATCGACGACCTGACGCCGCTCCGGAACCTGACGACCGAGATCATGGCGAGTGAGGCGACATTCCTGCCGGGACGTCCCGTCCAGCAGCGTATGCCCGCAAACGGCGGCTGGGTCGAGGGTGACGCGAGCTTCGTCGGCCAGAACCCGCCCGGCGGCGCCGTCATCACTTACTACCAGCGGACGCGGCACCTCTTCGGACCGATCCGGCTCGAGATCTTCGACTCCGCGGGAAAGCCCGTGGACTCGATCACGGCGACGAAACGCAGGGGGATCAATCGCGCCGTCTGGACCATGCAGGTCAAGCCCCCTCGGGTGCCGCGCGCCGCGAGCGTCGCGTTCTCCGCCTCGCAAGGTCCGCATATACCGCCCGGCACCTACACACTGCGCCTGACGAAGGGCAGCAACTCGATTGAACGCAAGCTCGAGGTCGGTCTCGACCGCCGGGCGCCCTACAGCGTCGCGGACCGAAAGGCGCAGTACGACGCGGTCATGCGCGCGCACGCGCTCTTCGAGGAGATGAGCACGCTCGTCGACAGGGTCGAAGCCGCCCGGACCGCCGCCACGGAACGGGCGAAGACGCTTCCCGAGTCCGATGCGCTGCGACAGCGCCTCCAGGCCGCGGTGAACCAGCTCGACTCGATCAAGCGCGAGATCGTCGCGACCAAGGAGGGAGGCGCGATCACCGGAGAGGAGCGCATTCGGGAGCACCTCGACATCGTGTACGGCGCCTTGAACGGGTGGGAGGGCAGGCCCGCGCGCTATCAGGTCGACCGAATCGAGGCGCTCCGGCGCGAGCTCGCCGACGTCGCGAAACGGTTCGACGCGCTAGCGGGAAGCGACCTCCGCGCGGCAAACGAGGAGCTCGAGCGCCGCAAGCTCGATGGAATTCCGCTGCCAGCCTTCGGGCACGAGGAGATCGAGCGAGCCGTTCGATGAGCAGCTTCGGGTTCGGCCTCTTCTGCCTGCTGGGATTCACCCTGCCGGTGCCGCTTCTCGCCTGGCTCGACCGCGCGCGGCGCCGGAGAGACTGACGTACGCGGGCCACTTCGCGGCGGCGCTCGCGATCCGGGCGAAGGAGCCGCGCGCGCCCGGCTGGGCCCTGCTCGCCGGCGTCGGCTTCCTCGACGTGCTCTTCGGCATCTTCGTGATGCTCGGCATTGAAAAGGTCACGATGACGCCTCACGTCGGCCATGGCTTCACACTCGACTTCATCGACTGGTCCCACTCGCTCGCGATGTCGCTCGTGTGGGCGGTGTTGTTCTCGATTCCGTTCTGGCGGCGCGGTTCGGCAGTCGCCTTGGCCGTCGCGTTCGCGGTTTTCTCGCACTTCCTGCTGGACGTGCCGATGCATCCGCCGGACATGGCGCTCTGGCCACACTCGGCCGTGCATCTCGGTTTCGGCCTGTGGAACCGGCTGCCGACGGGCTGGTGGTGGGTCGAGCTCGGGGTGATCGCGGTCCTCTGCGCCTATTACGTCGCGCGGGCGAGGACGGCGAAGACTTTCGGCGGCCGCGCGATCTGGGCCTGCGCGGTGATCCTGGCACTGCACCTTTTCAACTCGCCGATCTTCTCGCCGGCGAAATGACCTAACCCGCGCGCGCGAGATCCTCTTCGGGCGCGGCGAGGCGGTCGACCTCCGCCAGCTCCTCTTCGGTGAGCCGCCAGCTCGCCGCCTTCGCGTTCGCGCGCACCTGCTCCGGCTTCGTCGCGCCGGCGATCACCGATGCAACGGGGGGGTGCGCGAGAAGCCAGGAGAAAGCAAGCTCGAGCAGCGTGTGGCCGCGAGACTCCGCGAACTCGGCCAGCTCTCGAGCGATCCGCCGGTTCCGCTCGTTCAGGAATCGGTCACGCGCGCTTCCCGGCTCGGACAGTCGGCCCTTTGCCGCCGGTCCGCCGCGCGTGTATTTGCCGGTCAGCGCCCCGCTCGCGAGCGGAAAGTACGGGATGAACGCCAGGCCGAGGCGTTCGCATTCGGGCAGGACCTCCAGCTCGGGCTCGCGGTGCAACAGACTGTACTCGTTCTGCACGCTGACGAAACATGCGGCACCGTACCGGGGCAGCTCGTGCGCTTCCCGGATCTGCTCCGCGGAAAAGTTGGAGCAGCCGATCTCGCGCACCTTGCCGGCGCGCACGAGCTCGTCGAGCGCCGCGAGGGTTTCGCCGATCGGGGTCTCCGGGTCCAGCTGGTGGAGCTGATAGAGGTCGATCCGATCGGTCCGCAGGCGGCGCAGGCTGTCCTCGCACGCGCGATGCACGTACGCGGGCTTCGCCCCCCGGCGTTTGTCGTCGATTTTCATCCCGAACTTCGTCGCGAGGACCACCTTGTCGCGGCGCCCCTCGAGCGCGCGACCCAGGAACTCCTCGCTCCTCGTCTCCCCATAGATGTCGGCCGTGTCGAGGAAGTTGATCCCGGCGTCGAGCGCGGCATCGACGACGACACGCGTCGCCTCCGAGTCGAGCCGGCCTCCGAAGTTGTTGCCGCCGAGACCGACCACGGTCACTTCGAGCGATCCGATCCTTCGCTTTTCCATGCAGCGTTTCCGCTGCAGGATGCGTGCCTCTTCTCGAGTTGGTCGTGCGCGGCTTCCTCCTGAACCGGAACAGAGCTCGCGCCGACACCGATAGGATCGGGGAGATGTTCCTCCCGAGCTCCTCCGGAGCTTCCGCTCTCTTCGGACCGCTTCGCGGCTCGAAGATCCGGTGCGTTCTCGCAACGAGCGGATGGGCTCTCCTCCTTCTGTTCTCTCCGCTCCGGTCTTCCGCCGAGGACCCGAGCCCGTTCGGTCGCAAGACTCTGTCGGTGATGGCCATTGGCGGGAAAAACTTCGCGCCCGGCCGCCACGGGCTCGCCGAATCGTTCCTTCCCACGATCGACGCCGGAAAGTTCGTTTCCCGCCGCATCGAGATCGGCCTCGACTTACATCCCTGGATCGGGATCCGGCAGCCGGTCAACGACAACGGCGACGGGGGATACAAAAACGTGAGTGCCTTCGCGCTCGACGTCTACGGGCGATGGTATCCGGCGCCGGTCTTCTGGACTTACCGTCCTTACCTCGAGCTCGCCGAGGGCCCGTTCTACGCGCCGCGCCGCGTGCCGCCCGCCGGATCGCGCTTCAACTTCCTGACCCAGATCGGCGCCGGCGTCTCCGCGCCGATCCTGCCCGGCGACGCCTGGTCGGTAGTCCTCGGCTATCGCATCGTGCACATCTCCAACGGCGACACGTATCGGAGGAACCCCTCTTGGAACTTCAACGGCGTCCTGCTGGGTCTCCGGAAGTTCGTGGGCACGGGTCGAGCGCAATGAAGCCGGACTCGACGCACTCGGCGTTACCGGGAAGGAAGTCGCTCCTCCCCGACCTCGTCTCGATCCCCGCCGACCCCCCGTTTCTTCTCGGCCGCACGCCGATGACCAATCGCGAGTACGCGCCGTTCGTCGCCTCCGGCCGGGTCCCAGCGCCGCCGTGGTGGACGGATCCGGATTTCTCGAAGCCCCTCCAGCCGGTCGTCGGCGTCAGATGGGACGACGCAATGGCGTACTGCCGGTGGCTCGGCGAAAGGGACGGCGGGCGCTGGCGTCTTCCGACCGAGGCAGAGTGGGAGTTCGCGGCGTGCGGAGGATTGACTTCACCGCGCACCCCGTGGGGAGATGCCCCTCCAGCAGGGGAGATTCCGGAGGGGCCGCTCGACGGCCCCTGGGAGGTCGGGCAGGGCACGCCGAACGGTTACGGGTTGCTCGACATGGGAACCGTCGTCCACGAGTGGTGCCTCGACTGGGACGACGCGCCGCGCGAGCCGCGACGCCGCGCGAGCCGCGGCGGATCGTGGCGGCACCGGGTCCGCTGGTCTTCCCCCTCCGCGCGATCGACTCTTCCGCCGGGCTACCGCTACTCGGACTACGGGTTCCGCGCGCTGCGGGAAATCGACTGAGTTTACGAGCTCGGCTTCGCCATCGATTCGTGCGCCTGCCGATGCCACTCGTCGAAGCGTCCGCGAGCGTCGCCGTTCCAGCCGCGGCCTCGGAATCGCCCTCCCCAGAGGAACCACCGGCCGACGCCGAAGATCAGGAAGAAGAAAAGAAGGGGAAAGACGAACCCGAAGGGGTGAAAGCCCCAGTAGGGGTAGGGATATAGCCCGGGCGCGCCGGCAGGAAGCTTTCCGCTCATCGCAACGCCGTGCGCGACTCCGATTCGGTACTCGTACGCACCGACGGCGACGAAAAGCCCGAACACCAGAACGGCGATCAGAATCCTCGAAATCAGTCTCTTGTCCATACGAAGTCTCCTTTCGAGTATTTATACGTATAGTCTAGTCAAAAGATTCCGAGTGCGATAAATTACATGCAATGAGGGGGTTGTGAGTCCCCGGCCCTACCGTCTCGGCCGCCGGGAAGCGGCGAGCGAAAAGACGCGAGCCCGGATCCTCGTGGCGGCCCGACGTTTACTGCTCCGTCCGCGAGGCCTCGCGGAATTCAGCATCGACGCCGTCGCTCGGGAAGCTGGCGTGGCGCGCATGACCATTTACTACCGATTCGAATCGAAGAGAGGATTGCTCCAGGGACTGTTCGACGATCTCGCCGCGCGCGGCGGGATGAGCGACCTCGCTCACGCGTTCCGGCAGGACGATCCTCTCGCCGCGCTGTCGGAGTTCATCTCGGTATTCGTCCGATTCTGGAGCTCGGGTCGCCTCGTGATCCGCCGGCTGCGCGGCCAGGGCATTCTCGACCCGGAGCTCGGAGAGGCGCTGCGCGAGCGCGAGGAACGGCGGCGCGAGGGCCTTCGCGTGATCGTCCGCCGGATCGCCGGGAAGCACGGTCATCCCGACCCGGAGGCCTTCGACGACGCCGTCGACGTCCTCTTCGCCTTGACGAGCTTCGAGACCTTCGACACGCTCGCCCGCGGGAAGCGCGGTGCCGGAGACGTCGCGGCACTGGTTCAGAATCTCGCGAAGGCGGCGCTTCGGGTCGGTTAAGAGTCAGTTACGGGATCCGCAGGACGACCTTGCCGAGGACATGGCCTTTCTCGACGAATTCGTACGCGGCCTCGGCCCGGGCGAGCCTGTAGGACTTGGCGATCGGGACTTTCAGCCGGGCCGCTTCGACGGCGCGATTGAGGCGCTGGAATTCACCGACCCCGGGCGTGCCGTCGTAAGCCGTGGTCTTCACGCCGCGGCGCTTCCGCGTCGGCTCGACTCCGTTGGGATAGGCAAGCCGACCCGAGCCTTTCTTCAACGCGTCCAGGCATCGCCCAAGAGTCTTCCCGCCCACGAACGCCAGCACCGCGTCGACTCCGTCCGGCGCGAAACGGCGCGCCGCCGCCAGGAGGTCTCCGCGCTTCCCATCGACCGCGGCGTCGGCGCCGAGCCGCCGCGCGAGGGCGACGCCATCGCGCCTCGACGCCGTCGCGAGAACGCGCGCGCCTCGCAGCTTTGCGAACTGAAGGGCCAGGCTTCCGACCCCACCGGACGCCCCGTGCACGATGACGCTCTCGCCCTTCTTCACGTGGAGCGCATCGTCGACTCCCTGCAGCGCAGTCAGCCCTGTCGTCGCGATCGCGCCGGCGCGCTCCAAGTCGAGCCCTCGCGGCGCGCGCGCGACTTTCTTCGCGTCGACGGCAGCGAACTGTGCGTGAAAGCCGCCTTTGCGATTCTCGTAGCTGTAGGAGTAGACGCGGTCTCCGATCCGGAAGCGGCGAACGTGCGATCCGACCGCCGCGACGACGCCGGCGCCATCGGTTCCGGGCACGATCCGGCCTTCCCGTCTCTCGGGCCGCATCGACGCGTCCCAGCTCCCGACGCCGGCGGTCTCGACCCCGATCAGAACTTCCCGCCGACCGACGGACGGCACGGGGATCTCGCGGATCGATACGACTCCCCGGCGATCCACGATCGCGGCACGCATGGTCCTTGGAAGAGCTCGGGTCACGCGGTCTCGAGTTGCAGGATGTGTGCCCCGCCGCTCGTGGCGAGCGGCGCGGGGAAGGGGCGGACGACGCTCGGCGGCGCGCGATTCACCCCGGTGGAGGGCGGTCTGCGGTTGCAGAGGCGCTCCTGACGGAAGACTTCCAGACCTGCGGCGTGCATTCGGAATAATCGCTGCGGGCCCGGCGACTCGATCCGACGAATCTTCGAGAAAGGAAAGCTATGTTTCGATCCTTCGCTCTGACCTTGGCGCTCGCGCTTTCCGTACACCAAGCGCCGGGAGAGAGTCCTTCTTCTCTTTGGGGGCGTCTCGAGCCGGGTCGGTACGAGGTTGGATTCCGACAGCTCGAGCGCTACGACTATTCGCGCGCATACAGGCCGGCTCGCGGGCTCGACGGAAAACCGCGTCCGGGCGAGCGCGCTCGGCCGATGCGAATCAGCATCTGGTATCCCGCGAGCGGCGTCCCTGCGGCCGCGAAGCCGCTCGCCTTCGGCGATTACGTCGCGATGGTCGCCGGGGAGAACCGTTTTGCGTCTCTGACGGAGGCGCAGATCGCCCGGGGAGAGCAGACGTTCTTTCAGTTCCCGATCTTCCGCGAGATGACCGCCGAGCAGAGGGATCGACTGAAGGCTCTTCCGGGCCGCGCCTATCGCGACGCCCCGGCCGCGCCGGGGAAGTTCCCGCTCATCCTCTACAGCCTCGGATCCGCGGCGCTCGCGCACGTCACGCCGGAATACCTCGCGAGCCACGGATACGTCGTGGCGCAGATGCCGCGGATCGGAGCGTTCTCCGGCCTGCCGGCCGATGGCCTCGACGCGCGCGATCTGGAAAGCAAGATTCGCGACATGGACTTCCTGCTCGCCTCGATGCACGAGTTTCCCTCGGCGGACCTCGGCAACGTCGGGGTCGTCGGCTTCAGCGCCGGCGGACGCTGGGGGCTTTCGGAGCTGATGCGGCCGGGCGACATCCACGCGATGGTGTCCCTCGACACGGTCATGCTCTTCAACGATCCCACGGGGCAGGCCTGGCGCAAGATGCTCCTTTTCAACCCGGACCTCGTGCGCGCGCCGGTCCTCCACATGATCCGCAGGGAGTGGGTTCCCCGCGAAGATCGCGAGCTGTGGAAGCAAATGCGCTATTCCGACCGCACCTCGATGGTCTTCGAGGACGCAAAACTCGACCATCTCGATTTCCAGTCGGCCGGATTCGCGTCGACGGTCGTCGGAATGCGTCCGGACGCGGCGCGGGCCGTCGCCGCCGTCTTCGACGCCTTTCATCGCTACACCCTCGCCTTCTTCGACGCTCACCTGAAGGGGGATTCGAGCGCCCGGGCGTTTCTCGCGCGGAACCCCGCGGAGAACGGGCTTCCCGCAGACTTCGTGACCGTGGAATCGACGAAGGCGCTCTCCGCGCCGATCACCGATCTCCATCTCTTGAACGAAATCGCGGAAGGCGGACTCGATTCTGCGATCACCGCGTTTCGACGTGAGTGGAAAGAGCGGGGAGCACCTCCCGTATCCGAGCAGGACTTGAACCTCGCGGGATACACGCTGCTCCTTGGCGGGTCTCGACCGGCCGAGGCCATCCGGCTTTTCGAGCTGAATGTCGAAGCGCACCCCGACTCGGCAAACGCCTACGACAGCGCCGCGGACGCCTACGTGGCGGCAGGCAACCGGGAGAAGGCCCTCGATTACTCCCGCAAGGCGATGACGCTTCTCGACCGGGACAAGTCGGTGTCCGAGGAGCGGCGAAAGCTCATTCGTCAGAGCATCGAGGAGAAGATCACGCGGCTGACGCAGCCCGGCGGCTGACGCCGTCCGGCTGCGAACGGCTCCGAGGATCCGGCTCGCGTGCCGCTATCATCGGACGAGATGCGCGTAAGTGGAACGGTCCGCGCCGCCCTTCTCGTCTTCTTCGGGTCGACCGTGGCGGGCGTGTATTTCGCGACCCAGCTTCATCTGGCTTATCCCCCTTCGGTGCGGCAACCCTGGGACAAGGCGCTCTTCATCAACCTCGCGCATTACTGGATCTGGGGCGCTCTGGTCCCGGCGGTCATTTTCCTCGCCCGCCGATTCCGGTTCGAAAACCGGGGTTGGCGGGCGATTTGGATCCACCTCGCCGCGAGCGTCGGACTCACGCTGACACAGCTCGTCTTCGCCCTCATTGTTCTGGCGTCGAGCCTGCGCGATCCCATGATCTTGCGGAGCCTGCCGAGGTTCGTCCGACTGAATTTCCACTCGAGCCTTCCGACCTACTTTCTGATTCTGTTCGTCTATTACGCGTTCGATTATTCGGGCCGGGCGGCTCGGCTGAAGGCAAGCCTGACCGAGGCGCGGCTGAGCGCTTTGAAGACGCAGCTCAACCCACACTTCCTCTTCAACACACTCAACTCGATCTCCTCCCTCATGTACAGCGACACGGAGGCGGCCGATCGGATGATGACGCGGCTCTCCGATCTGCTGCGATCGACGATCCATAACGACGGCGCGCAGGAAGTGACGCTCCGCGAGGAGCTCGATTTCCTCGACCGGTATCTCGAGATCGAAAAAATCCGCTTCGAGCAGCGATTGCGAATCGCCGTCCATGTGGACCCGGAGGCGCTCGATGGGCTCGTGCCGGCGTTCTCGCTTCAGCCGCTCGTCGAAAACGCGCTCCGGCACGGCATCGGTCCCCTCGAATCCGGAGGCTCGGTCGATATCGAAGGACATCGCGCGGACGGCCATCTCGTGATTCGGATCACGGACGACGGCTGCGGTTCCCGCGAGGACCCGGTGCGCGAAGGGATCGGGCTCACGAACACCCGCTTGCGGTTGGAACAGCTCTACGGGGATTCGGCGAGCTTCCACGCCGGCAACTCGGCTGACGGCGGGTTTTTCGTCCAGCTCGGCGTTCCGTACCGGACTCCGGGACGGGTGTCGTCCTGAGCCGTCCCGGCGAGAAGGCCGCATCCGAGCTGCGCGTTCTGATCGTCGACGACGAGCGGCTGGCGCGCGACAAGCTCCGGAGATTCCTTTCCGAGGCCGAGGCCATCCGTGTCATCGGCGAGGCCGCCAATGGAGCCGAAGCGATTGAACGAATCCGGGACGACCATCCCGACGTCGTCTTCCTCGACGTCCAGATGCCGGGAATGGACGGCTTCGCGGTCGTCGAGGAGCTGCCGGACGACGACCTGCCCGCCGTCGTGTTCGTCACGGCCCACGACGAGTATGCGATCCGGGCTTTCGAGGTCGAAGCGATCGACTATCTGTTGAAGCCCTTCGATCGGCTTCGGCTCCGGCAGACTCTCGAGAGAGTCCGACGCCAGCGCACGCAGGACTCCGGAGAAATCGTCGAGAAGCTGCGGCGTCTCCTCGAGGCCGGCGCCGATCCGCGCCGTCCCCTGCGCCGAATCGCGATCCGTTCCGGCGGTCGAATCCAGTCGGTTCGCGTCGAGGACGTCTACTGGTTCCAGGCCGCCGACAACTATCTGAGGATCCACACCGGGAAGGCGGTCCACCTGATTCGCGAGACGATCTCGGCGCTCGAGCGGCGCCTCGACCCCGGCCTCTTCATCCGTGTTCACCGCTCCGCGATCGTGAAGATCGAGAGCATTCGCGAGGTCGAATCCCTGTTCCACGGCGATTACGAAGCCGTCCTTCGGACGGGGGAGCGGATTCCGGTTGGACGCAAGTATCGCGACGGGCTGCTCCAGGCGATGGGGGGAGCAGTGTAGCGGGACTCACCCCCGCGGCGCGGTGCGCGCCCCCGGCTCGGTCGAGCTCGTCGCAATCGATTCGGTCGTTGGGCCTGCCGACGCGTAGAATTCGGAACCGGGAATGACGGTAAGAGCTCGTCGCGGCCTTCGCGGAGCGGCGGCGGTTGCGGTCGTGGTCGTCGCGGGAGGGCTTCCGGGACAGACGCGGCGAAGCTCCGGGACGGCGGGGGTCACGGCATTCGTCGGCGTCTCCGTCGCTCCAATGGACCGGGAAACCGTCCTGTCCAATCAGACCGTTGTCGTCGAGGGCGACCGGATTGCCGCGGTCGCGCCGACCGGCTCGATCGAGCTCCCCGCAGGCTCCGTACGAATCGACGCCGCCGGAAAGTACCTGATGCCGGGTCTCATCGACATGCACGTGCACATCCGAGAGGCCGAGCTGTCCGTTTACGTGGCGAACGGCATCACGTCCGTTCGCAACATGTGGGGTTACAGCTCCCTGCCGGAGATCATGCGGCAAGTCGAAAGCGGTGCCGTGGTCGGGCCGACGATCTACTCGGCGAGCCCGGGGCTCGATGGGCCGCCGGGCTACTGGCCCCAGACGCAAGTCATCGACGATCCGGCGCGCGCCGATGCCCTGGTCGCCGCGCAGGTCGCTGCCGGCTGGCTCTTCATCAAGGTGTACCAGAACTTGAGCCTCGGGGTGTACGACGCGATCCTCGTCGCGGCGCGCGCCCGCGGAATTCGCGTGATCGGTCACGTCCCGACCGATGTCCCCGTCGAGCACGCGCTCGACGCGGGGCAGGTCTCTCTCGAGCACCTGCATGGATACGACCTCGCCCTGACGCGCCGCAATCGCGGGCCGTTCGACCCGGTGACCTGGACGGATATCGACGTGTCGAAGCTTCCCGATCTCGCCGAGAGGACGAGGCTGGCGGGAGCCTGGAACTGCCCGACGCTCGCGATCTGGGAAGTCTTCACGCGAGGAATGGATCCGGCCGACCGCCAGCTCGTGCTCTCGAACCGCCGTCTCGTCGTCGGTGCGCTTCACGCCGCGACCGGACGGATCCTGGTAGGAACCGACTCCGGCATCGACCAGACGGCGGCGGGAACGTCGATCCACGACGAGATCGCCGAGCTCGTGGCGTCCGGACTGTCGCCGTACGAGGCACTCTGGGGAGGGACGTACGGCGC
>DASWDK010000277.1:0-1664 GCA_036395335.1 Thermoanaerobaculia bacterium | reverse complement strand
CGGTCGTCATCGGCGTCCTTTTGTGGAACGTGATCTCGTCGATGCCGAGGTGCCGCTTGAAGTCGGCGAAGAAACCGATCAGGGGCTCTCCGATCGTGCCGGTCCCGACGACGTGTACGATTTTGCTCATGTGGCCGTCTCCCATGCTCCCGGATCCGCCGGGGCTGCGCCGCGCGGTCGCGTGGGTCGGCCCGAAGAATACGATGAGACGAGCGAATCGCCAACGCGGGCCTGCGTGAGCGGCCATCTCCGGGCGTTCCTCTTTCGCGGTCCGGCCGGGAATCTCGAAGGGCTGTGGAAGGAACCGGAAGGTCCCCGCGCCGGCTCCGCCGTCTTCGCGCATCCCCACCCGCTCCAGCGTGGCACGCTTCACAACAAGGTGGTTTTCCGGGCCGCCCGCTGCCTGGCGCAGACCGGCTACGGCGTCCTGCGGTTCAACTTCCGCGGCGTCGGGCTCTCGCAGGGCCAATTCGACTCCGGCCGCGGCGAGAGCGACGATTTCCGCGCCGCGCTCGACGAGGCGGAGCGCCTCGGAGGCCTGCCGATCGTGGCGGGGGGTTTTTCCTTCGGGTCGGCGGCGGCGTTGCGGGCGATTCCCGAAGATTCGCGGATCGCCGCGCTCATCGGCATCGGCGTTCCGCTTGCCTCAACCCCTCCCGAATCGCTCCCGCTTCCGCAGGTCCCGGCGCTCTTCGTCGTGGGCTCGGAAGACGTCTACGGCCCTCCGGCAATGCTGCGCAAGTGGGCGGGCGGCTCCGCCCGGATCGTCGAGATTCCGGGCGCCGACCACTTCCTCGAAGGCAAGCTCGGGGAGCTCGAGAAGGCGATGACAGCTTTCTTAGACGAGATCCGGACGAGGCCGATCCCGTGACGACCGCAGATGCGCCGCTCTCGGAGGAGACCCGGCGACAGCTGCTCGCGCTCGCGCGCGGAACCCTGGAGGCCCACTTTCGGGGGGAGCCCCCGTCCCGGCTGTCTTCCGATCGCTCGGAGACGTTCGGCGATCCGCGCGCTCTCTTCGTGACGCTCCGAATCGCGGAGCGGCTGCGGGGCTGCATCGGAACGCTCGCGCCGGAGGGCGACCTCTCCCGCACGGTTCCTCGATTCGCCCTGCGCGCCGCGTTCGAGGATCCGCGCTTTCCCGCTCTGACGGCGCAAGAGCTGTCCGAGTGCACGATTGAGATCTCGGTCCTGACGCCTCCGCGTCCGCTGGAGGATCCCGAGGAAATCGAGATCGGTCGCGACGGGTTGATTCTGGAGCTCGGAGGCCGCCGGGGGCTGCTCCTCCCGCAGGTCGCCACCGAGTGGAAATTCGACCGGACGACGTTTCTCGCCGAGCTGTCGCGCAAGGCCGGGCTCCCGCCCGATGCATGGCGGCAGCCGGGAGCGAAGCTCTGGTCTTTTCAGGCGGAAGTATTCTCGGAGGAGGAGAGGAGGTCGCCGTGACGAGGCGCTCGACCGACAATCGTCAGAAGAAGATCTTGGCGCCGCGCGGCGCGCGCGGAGGGCAGCGGCCGGTCCGCGTGACGCCGCCACGCTCCGTCTCGGCGCCTAGTCGGAAAAAGCCGAACGTCCCCAACCCCACCGGTCACTCGAAGAGAGATACTGATTCGTGACCGGATTCGGTTATGCGGCAGACTTCCGCGCTTTACAGTCGCCGAACT
>DASWDK010000276.1:0-9579 GCA_036395335.1 Thermoanaerobaculia bacterium | reverse complement strand
CCTCGGCTCGGACGTGCCCCCACGACTCTTCGAAGCGGCTGGAGCTCTCCGGCACCCGGGTGCGGGAAATGCTCCGCAGCGGATTGAAATTGCCGCCCGGCTTCACGCGCCCCGAGATCGCGGAAATCCTCGGTCATCACTACGGAGGGAACGGCAACGGCAACGGAAACGGGAACGGCCACGGAACGAGGGCGGAATCGCGGACTCTCCCGATACCCGATGCCCGACAGGTCCCGGCCGTCGGAAACGGCACCGCCCGATCGCACGGCTTCATCCTCTGGTTCACCGGCCTCTCGGGTGCCGGCAAGAGCACGCTCGCCGCGGCGCTTTCCGAGCACTTGAAGGAAGAAGGTCCCGTCGAGGTTCTCGACGGCGACGAGATCCGCACGTATCTGTCGGCGGAGCTCGGCTTCTCGAAAGAGGATCGCGACACCAACATCCGGCGGATCGGGTACGTCGCGCGCATCCTGGCGCGCAACGGCGTCGCGGCGATCGCCGCGGCCATCTCTCCCTATTCGACGACCCGACAGGAAGTCCGGCTCCTAGCCGCCCAGGAAGGGATCCCGTTCGTGGAGGTCTTCGCCGAGGCACAGCTCGAGGCGCTCGTTCTTCGGGACGTCAAGGGCCTCTATCGGAAGGCGCTCGCCGGAGACATTCCCCACTTCACGGGCATCTCGGATCCGTACGAACCGCCGGAGAGCCCGGAGGTCCGCGTGGGAACCGACCGGGAGTCGGTGCCGCAGAGCGTAGAGAGCATCCTCGCCGCACTTCGCGAGCGCGGCCTCTTCCGTGCGCCACGCTCCATCTCCGAGGCGGTTCTGCCATGAGCCGAGAGGTACCGGTCTTCCCGATCTTCTTGAAGCTCACAGGACGCCCGGTCGTCCTGGTGGGCGGTGGGAAAGTCGCGGCCTCGAAGCTCGACGGACTTCTCCGCGTCGGCGCTCGGGTGACCGTCGTTGCCCCCGAGATTCGCGCGGAGATCGAACGCGCGGGCGTGACTCTTCGAAGGCGCGGTTTCGAGGCGAACGACTTGGACGGCGCCTGGTTCGCCGTGGCCGCGGCGACGCCGGCCGTGAACCGTCGCGTCGCGTCTGCCGCGGAGGAACGCCGGGTTTTCGTGAACGCAGTGGACGATCCCCCGAGCGCGAGCGCCTACGCCGGAGGCGTACTCCGTCGCGGCCGGCTGACCGTGGCCATCTCCACCAACGGCGAGGCCCCGGCGCTGGCCGGTTTGATCCGAGAGGGGCTGGAGGAGCTGATCCCCAAAGAAATGGAGACGTGGGTCCGGGAGGCGAGCGAGCACACTCGACTCCTGCGGCAAAACGGCATCCCGATGTCGGAGCGTCGTCCGCTCCTGCTCGCAGCTCTCAACCGGCTCTACGCCGAGAGAGGGCTCGACCCGCAACGGGAAGAGAAGGAGACCGTGGAGACGCCGCGATGATGGGATTCGTTTCCTTGGTCGGAGCGGGACCGGGAGATCCCGACCTGCTGACGCAGAAGGCGGTCCGGCGGCTCGCCGAAGCGGACCTCGTCCTCTACGACGCGCTGGTCGCCCCGGAAGCGCTGGAACTCGCGCCGCGGGCGCAGAGGTTCTTCGTAGGCAAGCGCGCCCGTCGCGAAGCGATCCACCAGGAGACGATTCACGGGCTGATGATCCGCTCGGCGCGCCGCGGCAAGCACGTCGTTCGGTTGAAATGCGGCGATCCCTTTCTCCTCGGGCGGGGAGGGGAAGAGGCGCTCGCCCTGGCGGCTGCCGGTATTCCGTTCGAGGTCGTGCCCGGGATCTCCTCCGCGATCGCGGCGCCGGCTCTCGCGGGGATCCCGGTCACGCACCGCGGGATCGCCTCCGGCTTCGTCGTCGTGTCGGGTCACGCCGAAGCGGCCTACCGGCCGGTCCTCGGCTCGATCGAGCCGGGCTGCGCGACCCTCGTGGTTCTGATGGGCCTCGCCTCGCGCGAGGCCGTCGCGAGGCTGCTGCTCGAACGGGGCTGGCCGGATCACACCCCCTCCGCGGTTCTTCTCGCCGCGTCCACGCCGGAAGCCTTCGCTTGGACCGGCCCCTTGGAAGCGCTCGGAGGGGCCGTGTTACCGGAGGACCGGCGTGAGGCGCCGGGCACGCTCGTGATCGGTGAGGTCGTTTCTCTCGCCTCGTCGATCGGGCAAATCTCCGACGTCGTTCGCCCTTCCGTGGCCGCCGGCCACGGATTCTCGTAAGGAGTTTCCCATGGCCGCCGTCGACGATCCGAAAACGCTGGGCCGGTCACGGCTCTCGTTCGCGAGCGAGGCCGAGATCGACGAATTCGTGAGGACGCTCGAGAAGTTCGAGAACGGCGAGGTGACGCCCGACCAATGGAGGGCGTTTCGCCTCGTCCGGGGGACCTACGGCCAGCGCCAGGACGGAGACGTGCAGATGTTGCGGGTCAAAATCCCGCAGGGAGCGTTGAGCGCCGACCAGCTCCTTGCTTTAGCCGACGTCGCGGAAGACTATTCGCGGGGTTTCGGCCACATCACCACGCGTCAGAACCTCCAATTTCATTTCATGAAACTCCACGACGTCCCTCCCGCGATGCGGCGGCTCGCGGAGGCGGGACTCACGACCCGCGAGGCGTGCGGCAACTCGGTGCGCAACATCACCGCATGCCCCTATGGCGGCGTCGCCCCGGACGAAGTCTTCGATCCGATGCCGTACGCTGAGGCGCTGACGCGGTACCTGCTGCGGCACCCATTGAGCTCTTCGCTCCCGAGGAAGTTCAAGATCGCGTGGGAAGGATGCGGCGAGGACCATGCGTTGACGCCGATCCACGACATCGGGTGGCGCGCGCGGACGACCGAGGTCGATGGAACGCCCCACCGCGGTTTCCGGGTGACCGTCGGCGGGGGGACATCCAATCTCTGCCGTTCCGGCTCGCTCCTCTACGAGTTCTTGCCCGCCGGGGAGATCCTCAACGTGGCCGAAGCCGTCTTGCGGGTCTTTCATCGAAACGGCGATCGGGAGCACAAGAACCGCAACCGGATGAAGTTCCTGATCAAGGAGCTCGGCTGGGAAGGCTGGAAGGCGGAGTTCGAGAGAGTCCTCGAGGAGTTCCGCGCCGAGGGGGGCGCTCGCCTCCCGTTCGACCCGGAGCAGCCGGCCGGCGATGAGGCTCCGGCGTGGGACCGTCCGGCGCCTCCTTCCGTCGCGATGGCGCGAGCGCGCGCGAACGCGTCGAAGACGAAAGGACCCGGCATCGCACCGGCGATTCGATCTTTTCTTCCGACGATGAACGGCGACTTCTCCCATTGGAGCCGCACCAACGTCAAGCCGCAGAAACAACCGGGTTACGCCATCGTGGTGGTGACCGTCCCTCTGGGCGACGTCACGAGCGAGCAGATGCGCGTGCTCGCGGACCTCGCGCTTTCTTATGGCGACGGCTCCGCGTGGGTCACCTCCGAGCAGGATCTGCTGCTGCGCTGGGTGCGCGTCGAGGAGATCCCGGACCTCTACCAGAGGCTCGCCGCGAGCGGCCTCGGGCTGCCCGATGCGGGGACGATCGCCGACGTCACCAGCTGCCCCGGGGCGGAGTCCTGCCGGCTCGCCGTGACGCAGTCGCGCGGCCTCGGACGGTTCCTGGGAGAGCACCTCCGGTCCCGGCCGGACCTCGTCGCGGCCGCACCGGACCTCCAGATCAAGATCAGTGGCTGTCCGAACGGTTGCGGTCGCCACCACGTCGCTGGCGTCGGATTCCAGGGGAGCACCCGCCGGCTGGGCGACAAGATTATTCCCCAGTACCTGGTCATGGTCGGAGGCGCCGTCGACGACCGGGGAGCGCAGTTCGGGAAGGTGGCAGCGAGAATTCCCGCGCGGCGCATACCTGACGCCATCGACCGGCTGGTCGACCTCTATCGGGCCGAGCGGTCCGAGGGAGAGACCGCGACTGCCTTCTTCCGCCGGCTGGACGTTGCCCGGGCGCGAGAGCGCCTGGTGGACCTGGAAGGAATCAGCGCGGAAGACGCGCAGCCGGAGGACTACATCGACCTGGGCGAGGACGTGCAGTACCGGATGGAAACGAAGGAAGGGGAGTGCGCCGTCTGATCCTCGGGGCGGAAAAAGGGCGCGCGGCCTTCCAAACGAGGCTCGCGCGCCCCAGGGTTATCGAACGAGGTCTATTGCACGACGTCGACCCTGCCGAAGTAGCCGTTCTCCTCGTCGTCCGGGCCGGCGGCGAAGTACAGAGTGGTGCTCGGGCCTGAACTGTGGTCATTGCCGAAGCCAATGCCCCAGAGCCCGTCGATCACGAGGTCGCGCTTGTTGCTGCGCAGGCGACCGCCGTAACCCCACTCACCCTCTTCGTCCTTGCAGTAGGCATTGATCCGGCCGTCGCCGAAGTTGCCCACGAGCAGACAGCCGCTGAATCTGCCGAAGCCCGCGGGTGCCTGGGCGACGCCCCATGGCGAGTTCAGCTGACCGTGATCGGCCACCGCCGCGACGAGGTTGCCGTCGGTATCGAACTCGCGCACGAAGCCGTGACCCTGGCCCGCGAGGTCGTCATCCCCGGACTTCAACGCGTAGGTCACGAAGATCGAGTCCCCGACGGCCTGGATGCCGAAGGGACAGTAGCCGGCCGGGATCGTGTCGTCCTCGAATTCGCCGCCGGTGTCGAATTCGGCGAAGGCCCCGTTGAGAGACTCCACCTTACACTCACCGAAGTCGGTTGTGTAAAGGGTGTCACCGTGGATCGCCAGCCCCTTGTAATTCGAGCCCGGCTCACCAACCCCCGATTCCGGGAACGCCACCTCCGCCTGGGTGCCGAGCCCGCCGTTCCAGCCGGAGATCGTTCCGTCCTCGCTCGCCCACATGAAGAGGGCGGGCTGTTCGTCGGATAGCAGGAACTGACTGCCGCCGTAGAAGACCTCACCGGTGGGAGCGCCGGGAACCATAACCTCCAGAGGGCGCTTCTCACCATCACCCGTGTACAGCGTCGATGTGCCGGTACCATTGTTGGCGACCCACCAAGGGCCCATCGGGCTCGCGGCGATTCCCCACGAGTTCTTGAGCAGGGGGTCGGGGTCGCCGACGGTGTTGTCCTCGGCCTCGTTCGATTTGAGAATCGTGACCTGGTAGTTGTTCTTTTGTGCGGCGCGAGCGAGACCGACCGATACGCTGCAGAGGAGCATGGCCGCGAGAACGAGCTTTCCACGATTCATGAAGACCTCCGTTTCCTTAGATGCGATACGCCAAAGACAAGCCAGCTCAGTCTTCCGGCGGACCGGTCACGTTGACGACGGCGTTCGTGGACAGACCGTCGTTACCGCTCGGCGTGGCGCACACGATGTCGACCGTGTTCGAGGGTCCCTGAGTGATCGGAAGATGGTTCGTCAGCTGACAGCCGATGATCGAGGAACCCTTCCGCGACCCCACGGTCATCGTGTACACGCCCTCCTCGGTCTCCGACTCTTCGATCTCCCCCTCGACCGCTTTCGTGATGCCGAGCACGTAGAAGTACATCGCTCCCGCGCACTCGCCGACATAGTCCTGATGCGAGCTTGGATTCTCCGCCTGGCACCAGATCCAGAACCCGACCGGCGTCGGCGTTTCGTCGAATGTTCCGAACCCGACTCCGCTGAAGATCACCTGCTCGCTCGCCGCGGATGCAACGGACGAGAATCCAAAAAGAAGAAGAGCCACGAACAGTCCGCTCATGATCCAGTTCCTTCTCATCTCGACCTCCTTGCGATGGTCGCCGACAATCAGTGACCTCGGCGCGAGCCTGCAACTCGCGCGCCCCGAGGTACCTCTCTTTAGAGATCCTTTAGTTTGGGTCGTACGACCTCGGTGATGTCGCGTGTGAACGATCCGTGAACCGCGAGTCGAAGTCGCTTCGGGAGCGTCGGATACACTGCCGCGAGTGCTGCCGCGCGATTCCGAGGTCCTCGATCGGCTTCGCGAGAAGGGCTCCCGGATCCTCTCCTTCGGAGAGCTCGCTCGGAAGCTCCACCTCCGTGAACGCGACGAGGACGCCTTCCGCGAGCTTCTCGACTCGCTCGAGCGCCGCGGCGAAATCGTACGCGTCCGCGGGGAAAAGTACTCGGCGATCGAGTTCACCAATCAGGTGGCGGGCCGCATCACTGTCCGGCCGGAGGGCTTCGGATTCGTTCTCGTCGAAGGCGGTCCCGACCTCTTCATCCCTCGCGCGGGAATGCAGGGCGCAATGGACGGCGACACGGTCCTCGCGCGAGAGGAACGTCCTCGCTCGCGCGGCCGGAATGCGGCCGAGGACCGGACCTCGGGGTTCGTCGTGCGCGTCCTCGAACGCGCTCGCGAGCGGGTCGTCGGGCGGTTCGAGAAGCCGGGCGGACGCGCGGAGGTGCTCCCGTACGATCCCCGGATCGACGCCATCGTCCGCATCGCGGACGGCAAGAGCCACGGCGCCCGGGAAGGGGAGATCGTCGAGGCGCGATTGACGGCGTTCCCCGACGCCCGGCGAATCTCCCACGGCGTCGTCGAGGAGAGGATCGGGTTCCTGGGCGAGCCCGGCGTCGACATCGAGATCGTGTTGCGCTCGCACGGGTTTCCTCCGCGCTTTCCCGAACCGGTCTCCGCGGAAGCCGAGCGTTTCCCGGGCCGCGTGCGCACGGAAGATCTCCTCGGCCGCCGCGACTTCCGCGACCACCGCATCGTGACGATCGACGGAGAGACGGCGAAGGACTTCGACGACGCGGTCGAAGTCGAGAAGACCGACGCCGGCTACCGGCTCGGCGTGCACATCGCGGACGTCTCGTACTACGTCCGGGGAGCGACCGCGCTCGACGACGAAGCGCGCTCACGCGGGACGAGCGTGTACTTCCCCGGACGGGTCCTGCCGATGCTTCCGGAGCGCCTCTCGAACGGACTCTGCTCGTTGAATCCCGGCGTGGACCGGCTCGTCCTCTCCGCCCTCCTCGAGACCGACCGGAAGGGAAGGGTGCTGACCGCCGAGTTCGTCAAGGGCGTGATTCGCAGCTCCGAGCGGATGACGTACACGGAGGTCGCACGGCTACTCGAGACCCGCCCGACTGCGGCGGACTCGGACCGCTACGGCCCGCTTCTCGAGGACTTCCGCCACATGGGGGAGCTCGCGGCTCTGCTCCGCGAGCGGCGGGACGCGAGGGGTTCCATCGACTTCGATCTTCCCGACGCGGACGTCGTCCTCGATGACGCGGGACTGGTGGTCGGGATCGTTCCGGAATCGCGCAACGTCGCCCACCGTCTGATCGAGGAGTTCATGCTGGCCGCGAACGAAGCGGTCGCCAAGCGGTTGCTCTTCGCGAAGCAGCCGGCGATCTACCGCGTCCACGACCGACCCGATCCCGACCGACTGACGGAGCTGCGCGAGGTCCTCGAGAGCTTCGGGTACGAGCTGAAAGGCGACCTCGCCGAGGTTCCCTCCTCCGCGTTCCAGAAGATCCTGAAATCAATCGAGGGAAAGCCGGAGGAGCGACTGCTCTCGGACCTCCTCCTTCGAGCCCAGCGAAAGGCGCTCTACAGCCCGGAGTGTCGCGGGCACTATGCTCTCGCGGCGCCCTACTATTGCCACTTCACGTCTCCCATCCGCCGCTACCCCGACCTCGTCGTCCACCGCCAGCTTTCCGCGCTGCTCGTGACCGGCCATCCGGTGGCGCCGAAGGATTTCGAAACTGCGAACGAGCGATTCGTCGAGGTCGCGGCACACTGTTCGGAGAGGGAGCGCCGAGCCGAAGCCGCCGAGAGGGAGAGCCTTCTCTGGAAAAAGATCGTCTTCATGAAGGATAAGATCGGGCGCGAGTTCGACGCGTACGTGACGGGCGTGACGGCGTTCGGCTTCTTCGTGACGCTCCAGGATTTCTTCGTCGAGGGCCTCGTGCCCGTCTCGAGCCTCGGCGACGACTTCTACGTTTACGAGCAGAAGCAGCATCGCCTGCGCGGGCGCTCGAGCGGCCGCATCTTCCGGTTGGGGGATGAGATCCGGGTTCAGCTGAAGGCGATCGACGAGGTGAGGCGACGCCTGGATTTCCGCGTCGGCGGCGCGGAGCCCGTCCGCGCCGAATCCCGCCCGCGAGTGAGCCGGGGTCCGTCGCGCTCCACCGGCGAACCGCGGCGGCGCGGGGTGCGGCGATGAAGCGGCGCCCATCTCGGGCTCTCGTCTGGATCGTTGCCACCATCGCGGCGGGTGGGTGCCGTCACCGCGGGCACCCCGACCCCACCATCCGGATGGCCGTCTCGCACGACCGCGAGAGCGCCTCGGGCGGAAAGGAGCTCTCCGAGTCCGTTCCGACGAAGCTCGTCGTCCCTCCCGAAGTGACGGCGGCATACTCCGGGATCCGGATCGGCTGGAAAGACTCGCAGAGCGGTCAGGAAGGCGTGCTCGAAGTGCCCATCGGGGGGGTCGCTCCGCTGCCGACCACGGAGCTGGTGATCCGGGCAGACGTCTTTCTTCCTTCGTTCTCGATGAACGCCGAGGAGATCACGTCGACCGGCATTGGCGAGGAGAACCCCGCGGCGCGGATCGCCGTGGTCCAGGGAAGCAACGAGATCTTCGCCGGCTGGATCTTCAAGCGATTTCCCGACGTCCATCCTTTCCAGCACCCCCGGTTCTCGCTCAAGCTCGAGGGAGGCGTCTCCCGGAAACAGGCGTGAGCGCGTTTCGCGTCGTGATCGCCGGACGGCCGAACGTGGGCAAGTCGGCGCTCTTCAATCGGCTGCTGCGGCGCCGCCGCTCGCTCGTCCATGACTTGCCCGGGATGACGCGCGACGTGCTCGAAGCCGAGGCGCCGCTGCCGGATGGGCGGACGTATCGGGTGCTCGACACGGGCGGTTTCGACCCGGAGCGGAAGGAGAAGCTCTCCGCGGCGGTCAAGGATAAAGCACTCGAGGCGATCCGACGAGCCGACCTCGTCCTTCTCGTGATGGACGCCTCCGCCGGAGTTCTCTCCGGGGATCGCGCGACGGCGCAAGCGGCGCGGCAGGCCGGCGTCGAGACGCTGGTCGTTGCGAACAAGGTGGACCGCCGCGAGGGAAGCGAAGGAGAGCCCGAGGCCTGGGCGCTCGGTTTCCCGGAAGTGTACGGCGTCTCCGCCGAGCACGGCATCGGAGTGGACGAGCTCGTCGACGCGATCGCCGCGCGGGTGCCCGAGACGCGGGATCCGGAGCTCGGGACGCCGAAGGCGCAGGATGAGAAACGAGAGATTGCCCTCGCCGTCGTCGGACGGCCCAACGTGGGGAAGTCGTCGCTCGTCAACGCGCTCCTCGGTGAAGAGCGGGCGATCGTCTCCGAGACCCCGGGTACGACCCGCGACTCGACGGACATCGCGTTCGCGCGCGGAGGTCAATTGTTTCGCCTCGTCGACACCGCCGGCATCCGCCGCAAGGCGAAGACCGAGCGCGGTCCCGAGGTGCTCTCGGTCGTGCAGGCGCGTAGGCGGATCGAAGAGTGCGACGTGGCACTCCTCGTCCTCGACGGCTCCGACGGTCCGACGGCCCAGGACGCCGCGGTGGCCGCCTTCGCGCACGAGGAGGGGAAGGGAATCGTCCTCGTCGCCAACAAGTGGGACCTGGCGTCGGGGGCCGGACCGGAAGCATCGAAG
>DASWDK010000275.1:0-2020 GCA_036395335.1 Thermoanaerobaculia bacterium | reverse complement strand
TGTCGTCAACGATCTGCCTCTCGGCGCTCATCAATCCATCGCCGGAGGAACGCCGCGCGCCGTCGAACGCGGTCTCGAGGTCGGCTGCCGCGTGATCCAGATCTTCGTCAAGAACAGCAACCGCTGGGCGGGGCGGCCGATCGACCGACCCGAAGCGCGCGCGTTCCGCTCCGCGACTCGCGGCGCCGGGCTCGCGCGGGTGGTGGCGCACACGTCCTACCTGATCAACCTCGCGTCTCCCGTCGCGGAGCTGCGGCGGCGATCGATCGAGGCTCTGGCGGAGGAGATCGAGCGGTGTCGGCGGCTCGGCATCCCGGACCTCGTCCTTCACCCGGGCGCGCACTGCGGAGAAGGCGAATCCGCCGGCGTCGCGCGGATCGCCGCCTCGCTCGATGACGTCTTCGACCGTACGGCCGGCGCCCGGGTCCGGATCCTTCTCGAGACGGCCGCGGGTCAAGGCTCCTGCGTCGGGCACCGCTTCGAGCACCTGCGCGACATCCTCGGCGCGGTCCGAACGCCGTGGCGGGTCGCCGCCTGTTTCGACACCTGCCACGTTCATGCGGCCGGCTACGACATCGTGAGCGCACAGGGCTACGCGGAGACGATCGCCGACTTCGACCGCACGGTCGGACTCTCCCGCCTCGCGGCGATCCACGTCAACGACTCGAAGAAGCCGCGCGGCTCGCGCGTCGACCGCCACGAGCACATCGGCCGGGGGACGATCGGCCGCCGCGGCTTCGTGAACCTCATGACCGATCCGCGCCTCGCGCCGGTCCCGAAATTCCTCGAGACGCCCAAAGACGACACGCTCGACTTCGACCGGAAGAACCTCGCGGCGCTGCGCCGGCTCGCTCGGTGAGGGCATCCCTCCTTCTCTCGCTTGCCGGATCGGCCATCCTCGCCGGGTTCTCCGTCGCCGCCCTCCCGTTCTCGCGCGGCCTCTTTCGCGCGCCGCGGACCCCCTATGACGCGAGCGAAGCGGCGTCCACGGCTCCTGCGTGGATCCTCCTGCGGCGCGCGGCCGAGGTCGTTCCGCGCGACGCCTCCGTCGTCGTCCGCGTCGAGCCCCCCGACGCGACGGTCGATTCCTACCTTCACCGTTTCGCGATCGCGCTTCTGCCCGGCCGGAAGATCGTTCCGGCCGCGCTGTGGAGCGTGCCGACGGATCCGGCGTTGCGCGAAGCGGACTACGAGGTCGTGGTCGGGAAGGCCCCGCCGTCGCCGGCCGGCCGGCTCGTGCTCGCGATTCCGGAAGGAAGCGTCTGGAAGCGGGAGCGATGAAAGCCGGATACCTCTTTCTCGCGTCGTTCGCGATCTTTCCGATCGTCGGCGCGCCTCTCGCCGGGCATCCCGAGTTCCGCCGCTTCGGATTCGTCTGTCGAATGGTCCTCGCGGGAGGAGTCGGCATGGTCCTTCTCTCCGCGACGATGACGATCTGGGCGCTCGCCGGCTGGCGCTGGGGACCCGTCATGGTCCTCCCGAGTGCGGCCGTCGCGTTTGCGCTCAAGTGGCTGCTGCGAAATTCGGACCTCCCGCTCGCGGCTCGCCGGGAAGAGGCTCGTGAGCCGCGCTCCGTCACCGTGATCGCGCACGCCGTCATTGCCGTCTCCATTCTCGCGGCTCTCGCGGCGACGCTCGCCGCCCGCTCGACTTCCCCCGACCTCCTTCTCTTCTGGGGACCGAAGGCGCAGCAGTTCGCGACCGCACGGACGATCGACGCCGCCTTTCTCTCCGCGCCGTACCTCGAATACCTGCACGTCTACTACCCGCCTCTCGTGACCAACGTTTTCGCTTTTGGCGCGATCGCCGCGGGTCGATTCCCGTGGGGCGCCGCCACGTTGACGTTCCCGCTCGCCCTCGCGGCGACCGCGGTCGGTCTGTACGGGATCCTGCGGTCGGACGCGCCGGCGCCGTGCGCGGCCGCGGCGAGCGCGCTCGTCGTCTCGGCGCTCGGGCTCGTCGGGATCGACTCCTCGGTCGCCGGCAACGCCGAGCCCTTCCTCCTCTTCTTCGAGCTCCT
>DASWDK010000274.1:0-7381 GCA_036395335.1 Thermoanaerobaculia bacterium | reverse complement strand
GCACGCGGTCGCGCATTACAACCTCGCGCTCGCTCTCGGCCAGAGAGGACGGATGGAGGAGGAGATCCAGCACCTCGAGGCGGCGGTCCGTCTGCAGCCCGACTTCGCACAGGCTCGTCGCACCCTCGACGATCTCCGGGGCCGTGCGAGCCGGTGAGGACTTCGGTCATCCGCTCCGGCATGAGAACTGCGTCGTGGATCGGCCTCGGCATCGGGGTCGCCATTGCGGTCGCGCTGGTCGCCTGGCAGGGGGTAAACACGGTTGCGGGTCTTCTCGCTTCGACCGACTGGAAGCTCGTCCTCGTCGCCGTCTTCGCCGTCCCGCAGCTCCTCCTCTCCACCGCGTCCTGGCGGCTCCTTTTCCCGCCGGAGGGAGCGCCCCGCTTCGATCTCGCGCTGTTGGCGCTCTGGATCGGCTACTCGATCAACCTGATGCTGCCGGTCGCGAGCCTCGGCGGCGACGTCGTTCGGGCGCGATTACTCGCGATCTGGTCCGGCAAGCCGCGCGACGCGGTCGCGTCCGTCGTCGTCGACAAGACGGTCCTGGTCGCAACCCTTCCCGTCCTCGGCGTGGTCGGCAGCGCGGCGCTCCTTCGGGTCGTGCCGGACGCCGGGTCGCTCGGCGCGGCGTTGGGAGGTGTGATCGCGCTCACGGTCACGCTCGCGCTTCTCGTGCTTGTCCAGAAGGCGGGCGTCTTCGCGTTTCTCGCCGCCCGGACGGTGCGGCTCGCCCGCCGCGCGGGGTGGGAAGGCCTCGTTGCCCGGGCGAGCGATCTCGACGGCGCGATCCGCACGCTCTATCGCCGTCCGGCGAGAGTGACGCTGTCCTGCGGTCTTCGGGTCCTGGCACGCCTCTCGCTCTCGGGCGAGGTCTGGCTCGCCGCGAGGCTCCTGGGGCACCCGATCACGATCGCCGACGCGATACTTCTCAAGAGTTTCGCGATCGTGGCGCGTGCGGCGGCCTTCCCGGTCCCCGCCGGGCTCGGGGTCCAGGAAGGCAGCTTCGTCGCGTTGGGCCCTCTGATCGGCCTGCCCCCCGAAGTCGCTCTGGCGACCTCGCTCGCCACCCGGGTGCGGGAGATCGTCTCCAGCGTGCCCGGACTTCTCGTCTGGCAATACGTCGAGGGACGCGGCCTGTGGCGGCATCGCGCCGCGTGAACGGAGGCGAGTGAATGCCCACGACCAACGGTTCCCGGGTTCTCCTGATCGGGCTCGACTCGCTAGACATCGACTACGCCCTGTCCCACATCGGTAGCCTTCCGAACCTCCAGCGGGTGTTCGCCGGAGGCGTCGTCCGGCGCCTCGACTCCCCCGGGAACGTCATGAGCGCCTCGGTCTGGCCGACCTTCTACACCGGAACTCTGCCGGGAGAGCATGGACAGTACTTCCCCATGCAGTGGGATCCCACGACCATGCGCCTGCGCCACGTCGCGAGCGACTGGATCGACTGCGAGCCGTTCTGGCGGCCGCTCGCGCGCCAGGGTCTCCCGGTCACGACTCTCGACGTTCAGGCCGCGTTTCCGAGCCGAACGACGGCCGGGACCGAGATCGTCAACTGGGGCGTCGAAGCGTTCGGCGGCTTTCACTGCAACCAGCCGGAGCTCGGGCGCGAGATCGCGCGCCGCTTCGGCACCAATGTCCTCGGTCCGGACGTGCCGGTCGACAAGAGTCCCCGACGGCTGACCGAGATCCGCAAGGCCGTGGACGGGGCCGCGAGCCGGCGCGGCGAGCTCGCACGCTGGCTGCTCACGAACACGACCTGGAAGCTCTTCATCGCGGTTTTTCCGGAATGCCATCGCGCCGGGCACTACTTCTGGCGCGACCCGACGGAGGAGGCCAGCGAAGCCTCCGACGACGCGCTCTTAGACGCCCACCGCACCATCGACCGCGAGGTTGGCGCCCTGCTCGAAGCGGTCGACCTTCGCGACACCTCGGTCATCGTCTTTTCCCTGCTCGGAATGGGGCCGAATCAATCTCAGATGCATCTCGTCCCTCCCGTGATCGACCGAATCAACGCGGCGTTCGCGTCGCGGGACGGCGCTTCGGCCCCGGCCCGCCGAGCGCGGCGGATCGTGCGCCTGCTCCGGGAGCGTCTGCCCGCGAGGCTCCAGGAGCTCGTGGCGCTCTCAGTGCCCGAGCCGGTGCGCGACTGGGTGACCGGGCGGGCCTACGCGGGCGCCGTGGACTGGCGCCGAACGCCCGCCTTTCCGCTTCCGACCGGCGGCGAGGGCTACATCCGCCTGAACATCCAGGGCCGCGAGACTCCCGGGTGCCTCGAGCGGGGCAGCGCCCTGCACCAGCGCTACCTGGAGACCCTGCGCGAAGGTTTTCTTTCGCTCCGCGACGCCGAAACGGGCGAACCGCTCGTCGAGACGGTCAACGCCCCGCCCCTTCGCTTTCCCGGACCGCGAAGCGACTATCTGCCCGACCTCGCGATCGCCTGGCGGCCCGGAGCGCCCGCCACCGCAGTCCACTCCGACCGCCTCGGATCGTTCACCGGTCGACTGAAGACCGGACGCGGAGGCAACCACCGGTCCGCCGCGTTCGCCGCCGTCGCCGGCCCGGCCAGAGACTCCCGCCGGCCGGCGTCTCTCGAGACGATCATCGATCTCACCAACCTCGTTCGGGACCTGGCCCTCGGTCGAGCGTAGCGCCGGCGAGATGCGCATCTCGGTCATCGTCCCCGCGTACGACAACGCCGGCGACCTCGCCGAGTGCCTGCGCGCCCTCATTCCCTCCGCCAGTCGAGCGGCCGAGATCATCGTCGTGGACGACGGCTCGACCGACGACACTCCGGTCGTCGCATCGCAGTCCGGGGTGCGGCTTCTGCGCCTCGAGCGGAACTCCGGGCCCGGCGCCGCGCGAAATCACGGGGCGCGGCACGCGACCGGAGATGTGCTCCTCTTCATCGACTCCGACGTCGTCGTCGGGCCGGACACCATCCCCCGGGTGGCCCGGCTTCTCGACGAGCGGCCCGAAGTCGCGGCGGTCTTCGGGTCGTACGATGCGGCGCCGCGGGCTTCGGGCCTGGTCTCGCAGTTTCGGAACCTGCTCCATCATTTCGTTCACCAGCAGGGCGAGCCGGAAGCCTCGACGTTCTGGGCGGGCTGTGGGGCGATCCGCCGGACCGTCTTCGAGGCGTTGGGAGGTTTCGACACCGGCAAATACACGCGGGCCATCGAGGACATCGAGCTCGGGTACCGTCTGCGGGACGAGGGTCATCGCATCTTCCTCGACAAGGACCTGCGCGTGACGCACCTGAAGCGCTGGACCTTGATGTCGTTCCTGCGGACGGATGCCCTTTACCGTGCGGTGCCCTGGTCCCGTCTGATCCTCCAGCGGCGCCTCCGCTTCGACCACCTGAATCTGAAGGCGGAGCACCGCGTGAGCGTGGCGCTCGCGCTCTTGGTCCTCTTCGCGTTGGCGCTCGTCGCGGTTTCTCCGGTGATGCTCGGGCTCGCGGCGGGGGCGGTTCTCGGCCTCGTCATCGCGAACCGGAATCTCCTCGCATTCTTCGTGCGCGCGCGGGGAATTGCTTTCGCCGCCGGCGCAGTGCCGCTCCTCTTTCTCCACTACCTCGCGAGTGGCCTCGGGTACCTCTGGGTACGAGCCGGCGATGCTCTCGCTCGAGCGAGCGGTTGATGCCCGCCTTACTGCGGATCGGCCTGGCGGGCTTCGGTCGACTCGCTCGGGACTACTACCTGCCTGCGTTCCGGACTCTTTCCGGCGCGCGGCTGGTTGCAGTCGCCGACCCGCTGCCCGGCAGTCGGGCGGCCGCCGCTCGGAGGCTGCCCTCCCTCGACGTCTACTCGGACCATCGCTCGATGCTCGATCGCGCGAGGCTCGATGCGCTGCTCGTGGCCTCTCCGCCCTCGACACATCTCGCGATCTGGAACGATGCGGCCGCTCGCGAGCTCGCGGTCTTCATGGAGAAGCCGTTCGTCCTTTGCGGCCAGCTCGACGAGGTCGTTCGGGGGGCCGCGACCTCGAATCTCATGCTCGACTTCAATCGCCGCTTCTGGCCGACGTACCGCCGCGTGGGCGAGCTCGTGCGCGGAGGCGTCCTGGGAAGGCCCGTTGCCGTCGAATTCCGGCTGCACACCGACGTCCTGTCGTGGTCCACCGTGACCCGGCACCGGTTCTCACCCGAAGAGGGGGGGATCCTGCACGACCTCGGTGGCCACGCCATCGACCTCGTGGCCGACCTGCTCGCCGACGAGCCGGAGACGATCACGGCGCAGATGGGTAACGGACGGTGGCCAAACGACCACCTGCAGCTCGACCTCGCCTTTCCGGGCGGGTCGGTGGTCCGGTGCGACCTCGCTTACACCGATCGCACCTGCGAACGGCTTTCGATCCGTGGCGCACGTGCGCGGTTGTATCTCCTCGACCCGAACATGGCGATTCATCTCGAGCGCAACGGAGCTCGCCGGCCCCGGATCGCGGCCCGTTGTCGGGATGTCGCGATGTTCGGCTACCGGGCGCTCCTGCGGGACCGATCGATGTCGCGCTTCAGCATCCGGAGCGCGCTCGCCTCCTTCGTTCGCGCAATCCTCGAAGGCGCGCCGTTCTTCCCCGGCTTCGAAGACGCGGTGCGGAGCGTCCGCTGGCTGGAGACGGCAGCCCGCTCGGCGGCCAGAGGAACCCCGTCCACTCGATCCCGGCGTCCGACGTGAGCTCGTCGCGCCGCCTCGCGATGATCGGCCTCGACGCGGCGGATCTCGGCTTCATCCGGTCGCAGTCGAGCGCGCTGCCGAACCTCGGCCGGGTCCTGGCGGGCGGGAAGGTGCACACACTCCGCTCCCCGGCGGATCTCTTGACCGGGTCCGTCTGGCCGACCTTCTACACGGCGTCGAATCCGGGCGACCACGGCATGTATCACCACCTGCAATGGGATGCGGCGTCCATGCGGCTCCGGCGACTGTCTCCCGACTGGTTCCGCTGCGAACCCTTCTGGTCCGAGCTCGCGCGGCGCGGGCGCCGGGTGATGGCGATCGACGTGCCCCTGCTCTTTCCAGCTCCGGTGGGCCCGGACGTCGAGGTGCTCAACTGGGGTTCGCACGACCAGCTGGGCTCCTTCGCCTGTCAGCCGCGCGCGCTCGAAAGCGAGATCCGGCGACGCTTCGGCAGTCACCCGATGGGCTACGAGATCCCCGTCGGCAAATCGACCCCGGAGCTCGCACGGATCCGGGACGACCTCGTGCGCGGAGCCCGGCGCAAGGGTGCGCTCCTCCGCTGGCTGCTCGGCGAGTCGCCCTGGGATTTCTTCATCGCGGTCTTCGGAGAGACTCACCGCGGCGGGCACATCCTCTGGCCGGACGGGCCGGGCAGCGAGACGATTCCCGTCGGCGCCCTTCTCGACGTATACCGCGCGGTCGACGAAGCGCTCGGTGACGTCCTCGCCGCGCCGGCTCTGACCGACGCCGGCGTCATCGTCTTCTCGGTCCACGGGATGGGTCCCAATCCCTCACAGGAACACTTCGTCCCGCGCGTCATGGACCGGATCAATGCGCTCTTCGCCGGTCGCGGGCGTAAGGGTTCGGGCAACCGGGTTCGGCCGCCGCGGAGCATCGTCCGCCGTCTCCGGGAGAGCGTTCCCTCCTCCATACAGAACCGGATCGCGCGGCTGGTCCCGGTCTCCGTGCGCGACCAGGTGGTGAACCGGTCGATCGTCGCCGGTCACGAGTGGGCGCGGACTCCGGGACTCGATCTCTTGACCGACATGAACGGATACCTGCGTCTGAACGTCCGCGGACGGGAGAGAGAAGGCGCCCTCGAGCGCGACAGCGAGGGCTTCGCGCGCTACGTCGGCTGGGTTCGCGACTGCTTCTCGAGCCTCACGATTGCCGGCTCCGGACAACCGCTCGTCGAAGCGGTCCACCTCGCGAGCGAGAGGTTCCCCGGACGCCGCGTAGACCGCCTCCCGGACATCGTCGTCACCTGGGCGGGGCACCCGCCGGCGACGCGGATCACGTCGGACTTGCTCGGACCGTTGACGGCCGAGCTCGCCACGGGCCGCAGCGGAAACCACCGGCGCGATGGCTTCTGCGTGGCGTCGATCCCCGGCATGGAGACGGGAGCGCTCGCGGACATCCGCGATCTCGCGCCTCTCGCCGGCGCGGCGCTCGAATGAGCTCCCCCCTCTGCCTCGTGACCGGCGCCCCGGGCTGGCTGGGCACCCGCCTGGTAGAAGTGCTCCGCGACGGGCTGCCGGAGCTACCGGTCGAGGATCGGCGGCGCATCCGCTGCCTGGTCCTGCCCGGAACCTCGGCGGGGACGCTCGCGGAGCTGCCGGCCGCGGTCGAGCGCGTCAGCGGCGACGTGCGAGACCCGTGTTCGCTGCGCGAGTTCTTCGGGGGCGCGGAAGGCGCGACGGTCTTCCACCTCTGCGGCGTCGTCAGCCCCCGCCGCACGAGCGATTTCCACGAGATCCACGTCGATGGAACCCGCAACGTGTTGGAGGCGGCCGCGGAGGCGGGCGCCCGCAGGTTCATCGCGATCTCGTCCAACATGGTCGCGGGACCGAATCCGCACCCCGAGCGCCTCTTCGACGAGAAGTCACCCCGCAGGCCGAGGCTTCCGTACGGGAAGTCGAAGTTGCTCATGGAGGACGCGGTGAACGAGGCATTCGCGTCGGGACGTCTCGAGACCGTCATCCTGCGACCCTGCCGCTTCTACGGCCCCCGCCAGCACTCCGCCCGAACGCGCCTCTACCGGATGGTCCGGCAGGGCCGCATGCCGATCCTCGGGAAAGGCGAGGCGCTCTGGTCGATGTCGTACGTCGACAACACGTGTCAGGCGTTGCTGCTCGCGGAAGCGGCCGAGGTCGCCGCGGGCAAGACGTACTGGGTCGCGGATCGACGACCGTATACGGTTCGCGAGATCGCCGACACGGTGGAGACGTTGCTCGAGCGCGAGTTCGGAATCCCGGTGAGCCACCGGCGCCGAAGGCTCCCCCGCTTCGTCGGCCGACTCGCCGCCGAAGCGGACGTGGTGCTTCAACGGTTCGGAGTCATCGAGACCCACCTCCATGCCCTGGGGCACTTGCAGGAGTCGGGCGCGTGCTCGATCGCCGCCGCGCAGCGCGAACTCGGTTACGACCCGAAGATCGAGCTCGAGGAAGGCACCCGCCGGTCGATCCGGTGGTGCCTCGAGACCGGGCAGCCGATCTAAATGGGGTCAGGTCTCCACTTGCCACATTGGGGGTCAGGTCTCCACTTGCCACTTTGCAGCGCAAAGCGGCAAAGACAGCTCTGCGCATTCACCCGATGGGCAACTCGCTAAGGCTGGACCCTCATGCCGCGAAGTAGCGCGCCTGCGGATGGTGGACGACGAGCGCCGAGACGGACGCTTCGGGATCCATCATGAAGCCCTCCGTCAG
>DASWDK010000273.1:0-3181 GCA_036395335.1 Thermoanaerobaculia bacterium | reverse complement strand
GAAGCCCTCCGTCAGGTCGACCCCGATCTTTCCGCCCGGCAGGAGCCGGAAAAACGTGGCCTGATCGGCGAGTTCGGGCCACGCCGGGTAGCCCGCGCTGTATCGCTTGCCGCGGTAGCGCGCCTGGAAGCGGTCCATCATGGTCGTCGCCGGTGGATCCGGAAATCCCCACCGCTCGCGGATCACCTGGTGGATCCGTTCTGCCGCGCCCTCGGCCGCCTCGACTGCGAGCGCCTGGACCGCATGGCAGAGGAGGTACTCTCCTTCGCGTTTGAGCTCTTCGGCGCGCGCCCGGACGCCTTCGCCCGCCGTCGTCAGGAGGAGCGCCACCGTATCGAGGGGCTGCCCGTCTTCCAGCGGACGGATGAAGTCGGCGAGGCACAGCCGCTCGCCCGTCGGCTGCCGCGGGAAAGAGAAGGTCGCGACCGTTCGACCGCTCTCCGTGAGGTGTACGGAGTTACCCTCGGAGTACGCCTCGAAGAACCGGTACATCGCCTTCGGCCGGATCCAGCCGGACCGGCGGATGCGGCCGACGACTTCTTCGAGCTCCGCGAGCTTGCGATCCCCCACCTCTTTCAGCTTCCAGTAACTGCCACGCAAGCCAAGGTGCTTCGAGTAGAGCATGTGCGGATTGACGTACGGCCAGATCGCTTCCGGATCGAGCGGCGCATGCACGTGCTCCTCGAAGTCCGGCGCCGCGACCGGCGGCAGGATCTCGATCGACGGGTTGCGGACCTCCGGCGCCGCGAGAGGGTTGACCTCGCGCTCGGCCGCGGCCGGTCTCGAGCGCCGCCGCTCCTCCGACTCCGCGGTCAGCGCTGTCCTCGCGTCTTCGCCGGTGAGCACGCGGTCGGCGAGAGCGAGCCCGCGCATCGCGTCCTCGGCGTAGACGACGAGCCCTCCATAGGCCGGCGCGATCTTGTTGTCGGTGAACCGCTGGGAAAGCGCCGCGCCGCCGACGAGCAGCGGCGGCGTCACGCCCGCAGCCGTCAGGTCCTGGGCGGTTGTCACCATCTGCTGAGCACTCTTGACGAGCAGTCCGGAGAGCCCGATCGCGTCGGGACGGTGCTCGCGGTAACTCTCGATTAACTTCTCCGAAGGGATCTTGATGCCGAGGTTGATGACCTCGTAGCCGTTGTTGGAGAGGATGATCTCGACCAAGTTCTTGCCAATGTCGTGCACGTCTCCCTTGACGGTTGCGAGCACGATCTTTCCCTTGAGCGAGTCGGTCGTCTTCTCCATGAACTTCTGGAGATGCCCTACGGACGCTTTCATTGCCTCCGCGGACTGGAGGACTTCCGCGACGATCAGCTCGTTGTCATTGAAGAGGCGCCCAACCTCCCGCATGCCGTCCATCAACGGCCCGTTGATGATCTCGAGCGGCGCCATTCCGGCCTGTCGGACGGCTTCGAGGTCGAGAATCAGGCCCTCCTTCGAGCCTTCGACGATGTACCGGGGAAGCCTTTCCAGCGGAGTTCCCGCCCGCGCGGCCTTCTCTCTCGGCTGCGAGCCCTTCGCCTTGAAGTAGGCGGCGAAGGCCGCGACCGGATCGTCGCCTCGGTTGAAGAGGAGGTCCTCGCAGAGTCGCCGTTCCTGCTCCGGGATCGACGGATAGCGCATCTGCTTCTCGGAATTCACGATCGCGAGATCGAGGCCCGCCTTCACGCAGTGGTAGAGGAAGACGGAGTTCAGTACTTCGCGGCCGCTCTCCGGAAGGCCGAAGCTGACGTTCGAGATGCCGAGGATCGTCTTGCACTCCGGGAAAGCCGCCTTGACCGCGCGGATCCCTTCGATCGTCTCGGACGCGCTGCCCACGTACTTTTCGTCCCCCGTACCGCACGGAAACACGAGCGGATCGAAGATCAGGTCCTCGGCGGGAACCCCGTACTTCTCGGTCAGGAGCGTGTAGCTTCGCCGCGCGATCTCGACCTTCCGCTCGCGGGTCACGCCCATGCCGTGGACCGGGTCTTCGTCGATCGTCCCGACGACGAGGGCGGCTCCGTAGCGCTGTGCGAGTGGCACGACCGATCGGAAGCGCTCTTCGCCGTCTTCGAGGTTGATCGAGTTGATGATCGATTTGCCCTGGCTCCACTCGAGCCCGATCTCCAGGACTTTCGCGTCGGTCGAGTCCAGCATCAGAGGGACCTTGACCATCCTCGTCGCCCGCTCGAGAAACGCGTTCACGTCCGCGACCTCGTCTCGATCCGGGTCCTGGAGGCAGACGTCGATCACCTGCGCGCCGTTCTTCACCTGCGCGCGCGCGATCTCCGCCGCCGCTTCGAACTCCCCCGCCGCGACGAGCCGCTTGAACTTGCGGCTGCCGAGGACGTTCGTGCGCTCGCCGACGAGCACCGGCCGGTTGTCTTCGTTGACCTCCAGCATCTCGATGCCGGAGACGAGCGTCCGGCGGGCCTCCGGGATCCGGCGTGGCTTGCGTCCCGCCGCGGCCGCGGCCAGAGCGCGGACGTGATCCGGGGTCGTTCCGCAGCAGCCTCCCACGATGTCGACCAACCCCTGGTCGAGGAAGCGCGACATCACCGACGCCAGCTTTTCCGGAGTCTCGTCGTAGCGGCCGTTCTCGTCGGGAAGGCCCGCATTCGGATAGCACGACACGCGCGTGCGCGCGAGCGCGGACAGGCTGCGCAGGTGGCTCGTCATGAACTCGGGGCCGGTGCCGCAGTTCAAACCGACTGACAGGAGCGGCGCGTGCATCACCGAGGCGTAGAAGGCCTCGATCGACTGCCCGGCGAGCATCGTCCCCATCGCTTCGATCGTGGCGGAAACCATCACCGGGACGCGCCAGCCGACCTCCGCGAAAGCCTGTTCGACGGCAATCAGCCCGGCTTTCAGGTTGCGCGTGTCCTGGACCGTCTCGAGCACGAGGACGTCCGCGCCCCCTTCCAGAAGACCCGTCGCCTGCACGCGGTAGTGACGGATCATTTGCGTGAACGTGACGCCGCCCGTCACCGTGATCGACTTGGTCGTCGGACCCATCGAGCCGGCGACGAACCGCGGGCGACCCGGCTCCCGGAAGCGCTCGGCGACTTCGCGCGCGATGCGCGCCGCTTCGCGGTTGATCTCGAGGGCCTTTTCCGACAGGCCGTACTCGGCGAGCACGAGCGGCGTTCCGCCGAAGGTGTCGGTCTCGACCATGTCGGAGCCGGCTTCGAAGAAAGACGCA
>DASWDK010000272.1:0-20285 GCA_036395335.1 Thermoanaerobaculia bacterium | reverse complement strand
CAGCGGAATGAGCAGAATCCGGTAGAGCCGCCGCTGCCAGGGCCGGAGCACCCCCGACGGCTTCGAGGGAGAGCCGGAGGAAGTCATCCGCCGGCGATTCTAAACCGGCCCTGAGTCTCCCGTCTTACGGTTCCCGCTGCGCCGGAACGTAGATCGCGTCGCCCGACGTGTTGTCCACTGCCACGCCGTACGCCAGGATCCGGCCCGCCCCTCCTTCGAGCTCGAACTGAAGGTAGACGTTCGTAGCGAACGCGCCCGAGCCCAGGATGTCGGTCACGCTCGTCTGGAAGGACGTGTTCGCCGACACGAAATAGCTCTTGGAGCCCAGCGCCGCGCCGGTTTCGCCGCTCTTGGCAGTGACGCGGACGAGCACGTCCGCGCCGCCGATCTCCGCGATCCCGAAGTTGGAGCGCGAACCCGTCGCCGCGCTCGACTGATCGAGCTGAATGGCGGCGACGCGTCCGGTTCCGAGGCCGATCACGCCCGAAGAGGACGTCGAGAGGCCCGGGATGAAGAACCCGAACGTCCCGCCGAATTTCTCGACGAACGTCCGCGTCGAAACCACGAGCTGGGCCGGTCCGCCCGGATGAATGCGCAGCCCCGCCGCCGACGGATCCTGGAGCCCGAACTCGGTGTTCAGGACGTTCGCCTTCTCGATCGTCTGACCCGGGGCGAGCGAATAGACGCGCGGCGCGGACGGCGTTCCGGTGATGATCCGCGGAATGAGTGACACGGTCAGCGTGACGGGGCTCGCGCCGACGTTCGTCATGTGAAGGTTCGTCTTGAAGAAAGTGTCGTTGTTTCCCTGCGCGAACGAAGCCTGGGTCACGATGACGTCGCTCGAAGAGGCGGCGGGGCTGCCGGCGGGCTCGAAGAGCCCGTCGCCGGTGGCGTCGTCGATCAGGATCGCAAACGGCACGATGCGGCCGGTCAGGCTGGTCACCGTGAAATCGACCCGGAAATTCGCCGTCGCGCCGAGGCCGCGGTCTCCGATGATGTCGGTGACGAGCAGCGTCTGGTTGTCGGCGGCGTCGCGCGTCGTCGAGGCGAGCAGGACCCCGTTCGCGTCGAGGAGATCGATCCGCGCGGTCACCGGCGCGCCGGAAACTTCCGTGAACCCGACGTTCGTGTGGAACGACGAGTCCTTACGGAAACCGTTGGCGGTCGCGCGGCCCTGGCCGAACGAGAGACCGGTCGTGCTGCGGAAACCGGGGACGAACTGCCCGAAGGTGCCGTTCGCGCTCCGCGTATAGGCGCGGCTCGTGGCGATGAACGCTGGATCGGCCGCGACGATCGTCATTTCACCGAGCGACGAGTCGAAGCCGAACTCCGAAAAGATGACGTCGTTCAGCGCGAGAACCTGGCCGGCGCCGACCGCGCGGGTCGCGCGAAGCGCGGTCGCTCCGCTCTGGCCGACCGGGACGTAGTAGAGGGAGAAGCTCTTCGACGCCGCAGTCGGGTTGTACAGGCGAACGTCGGACAGGAAAAACTTGGTCCCCTGGACGCGTCCCACGACCGGCAAGACGCTCCCGTCCGTCTGCGCCGGGATCGGAACGACCGGCTGGCCGGGGACGATCGTCACGGAGAAGTTTCGAATCCGCCCGGTCGACCCGGCGACTGAGTCCTCGACCGTCAGTGTCCAGGTGCCGTTCGCCGGCTTTCCCTGGAAAACCGACAGCGGCTGGGCGGGCACGTCGGTCCATCCGTAGACGGCGTTGATCGGTTGCTGCAATGCGCCGGTGCGGTCGTGGAGGAGAACGGACGTGCCGTCCGGTCCCGTCAGCCGCAGGCGAAGCTCCCGCGGGTCGGGGTGATCGATCTGCGCCCAGGCCAGCACGCTCGCGACCGAGCCGGAAAGACCCGAGATCGTGGCGGTCGCCGACGCCGACCCGGTGCCGTCCGGAATGGGGACCGCGCTGCCCGAGAAGCCGGCGAACCGGTTCGGGGCGAGCTGAATGGCGGCCAACGTGTCCACGCGCGGCGTGATGATGTTGTTGCGCGGGTCGCTGACGCGACTGCCCGTCGAGCGGAGGACCCCGAGCGCGCCGAAGGCGGTTAGAGCCGGCCGAGCCTGTCGCACGAGGGCGATCGCTCCCGCAGCCGCCGGGGTCGACGCCGAAGTTCCGCCGAAGTTGACGACGGTTCGTCCGCCCTTGTCGACGGTGGTCCAGAAGGCTCCCGGCGCGAGCAGAGAAAGGTTCGTATTCGAGTCGGAGAAGCACGTCACGAGGTCCGGCACCACGGGCTGGTCGGTGCAGCCGCTCGGGTCGCTCCAGCGCACCAGAGTGGACGAAATCGAATAGACCGCACCGACCGAGATCGCCGAGGAAATGCAGGCAGGCGCCGCGAGCGAGTGCGTGAACGTTCCATTGCCCGCGGCAACGACGACCGCGATGTCGGCAGCGACGGCGGAGTCGATCGCCGCCGCCTCCGCCGGCTCCGAGGTGTCGCAGTAACCGGCGGTCGTATCGTCGTCGGGCTCGGCGCCGAGGCTCATGTTGATCGCGGCGATGTGGAAGTCCGCCTTGTGCGAGATCGCGAAGTTGATTCCCTGGAGGATGTCGGAGACAAACGCCGTGTCCTTGCATGTCGAGTTGGTGGCGTCGGTCGAGCTGAAGACCTTGATCGCCACGATCTTCGCGTCGGGAGCGACGCCGTTCGGGCCGGCGACGATCCCCGAAACGGAGGTGCCATGGCCTTCGCAGTCCATCGGGTCGTTGTCCTCGTCGGCGGTGTCCATGCCTCCGACGACCTTCGCGTTGGGGAATCCGCCCCCGCCGAGCGCGGAGATCGAGTAGTCCACTCCCGTGTCCAGGACCGCGACCGCCTGCCCGGCGCCCGTGACGCCGGCGGCGTTTGCGGCGTCGCTGCGGATCAAGGTCTGGGAGGCCTGCGGGCTCGCCTGGAAGCGGCGGCGGGTCTCGTCGAGCGTGACCCAGGCGACGTCGGGCCGGTTGGCGAGGCGGACGATACCGTCCCGCGTGGCGCGTCCGGCCAGAAGCGAAAAGCTTTCGAAGTAGTGCCGGACGCGGAATTCGTCCTGGGGGATCGCCCCGACGAGCCTCTTCTGGCCGTCCAGGCGGCGCAAGCGCCGGGCCGGCTCGCCCGCCGGGTCCGGCCGCTCGAGAAGCGTCCGGGCCGATGGGGTCCCGTCCTGAACTCCGATGATCACCCGGACCTCTTCGGCTCCCTGGGAGAGCGCGCGAAGGAGCTTCGCGTCGGCCTTCGGCGCCTCCTCCGCGGACACCGGACGGAGCGCCCGGGCGGCAGGGCAAACCGCGAGAGAGAGCGCAGCGGCGATCGAGAGTCGGAAAAGCCGGTGACGGAGCATTTAACCCCCAGAAAGGTTCGCGGTTTCGACGATACAGAGAATACCGTCGGGGGTGCCGAAATAATCCCTCGGAAGGCCACCGCGCGTCGAAAAACCCTTCTTTACGCTATCTTTCCGCGCCGATGAGGGCCGTCTTCGCGGACTGTCACGTGGGCCGTCAGGCGGGCGACGAGGGACCCTTCCTCGCGGCTCTCGAGGAGGCCCGTCGCCGGGGGGCGAAGGCCATCTCGCTCCTGGGCGACATCTTCCATTTCTTCATCGCGCATCCCAAGTTCGAGACTCCCGCGATCGCCCGATTCCTCGAGGTCGTCGACCGCCTCCGCGATGCCGGCGTCCCCGTGACCTACGTCGAGGGCAATCGCGACTTCTTCCTGCGCGGCTCGTACGTCGAATCGAAGTTTCGCGAAGTCTGCGACGAGGAGAGCTTCGTGGAGGGCGGCCGGCGGTTTCTGCTGACCCACGGCGATCTGCTGAACGAGGAGGATCGCCCCTATCGGTTCTGGAGAGCGATCTCGAAGAACCCGATTTCCCGCGCGGCGATCGATTTTCTTCCGAGAAAGGCGGCGAACCAGTTCGTCTGGAGGGTCGAGGCCCGGCTCTACCGTTCGAACTTCAAGCACAAGACCCGGCTGCCGGTCGAGATGATCCGGGCCTTCGCGGCCCGCCGGTTTCGAGACGGATACGACGTGCTCCTTCTCGGACACTTCCACCGCTCGTGGAGCGACACGGTCGACGGCGGTCGCGTCGAGATCCTCCCGGCTTTCGTGGACGAGAAGCGGTGGATGGAGGTCTCCGACGACGGATCGACGCGCCTCGTGGGACTTGGTTCGTGAGTCGTCGAGCGTCAAACGGAAAACGTTAAACGGAGCAGATTCGACGGCCGCTTCTTTTCGTCTCTTTCGTTTTACGTTTCCCACCGAGTGATCGACTACCTCGCATTTCCAGGCGCTCGCTCGGTCCGAGGCCCGATCCACGCTCCTCCCTCAAAGAGCTCAACAAACCGCGCGCTCGTTCTCGCCGCGCTTTCCTCCGAGCGGGTCGAGCTCGTACGCCCGCTCGACTCGGACGACACGCGCGCGCTCGCGCGTTGCCTCGCGGCGATGGGCGCGGTCATCGAGCCGACCGCCGCCGGGATCGCCGTCCACGGACCGCTCGGCCGGAGCGCGAACGACGAGGTCGTCCTCGACGCGGGAGCGTCCGGCACGGCCGCGCGCTTCCTGGCGGCTCTCGCCGCCGGAGTTCGAGGGCGTTATTTCGTGACCGGCTCCCCGCGCCTCCGGGAGCGCCCGATGGCCGAGCTCGTCGCCGCGCTTCGCTCCGCGGGAGCCTCGGTGGTCGAGGCCGGAAGCCCCGGTTTTCTCCCTCTCTCGATCCGCGGCGGCAGTCTCCGAGCCGCTCCCGTCGCCGTCGATGCGTCCCGGTCGAGTCAGTTTCTCTCGGCGCTTCTTCTCGCCGGAGTCGCCGTGGACGGCGGGCTCTCCGTCCGGCCGGAGGGATCGGTCGCGTCGGCGCCCTACGTCGAAACGACGCTCCTGACCCTCGCGGAATTCGGCCACTCCGTCCGGCGCGCCCCGACCGGCGAGATCGAAGTCGAGCGGGGGACCGCCGGGCCCCGATCTTACGAAGTCCCGGGAGACTGGTCTTCGGCGCTCCCGTTCTTCGCGGCAACCGGAATCGCGGGAGGGCAGGTCTCGGTCACCGGCCTCTCCTGGCCTTCCCCCGATGCCGATGCGCGAGCTCTCGATGCGATCGAATCGATGGGTATCGCGACGGAGCGAAGCCCGACCACGATCCGGGCCCGCGGCGAACGGGGCTCTCTCGCTCCGGTCGCAGTCGACGCGCGCGACTTCCCGGACGCGGTGCCGGTGATCGCCTCGCTCGCGGCCTCTGCGGAGGGAGAGAGCCGGTTGCGCGGAATCGGACATCTCCGTTTCAAGGAGAGCGATCGCATCGCGGCCGTCGCGACGCTGGCGCAGGAAGCGGGCGCTCTCGCTTTCGCGGGAGCGGAGGACCTTTCGATCACCGGTCCCCTGCGCTGGCGCGGCAAGGGATTGCTGCGGCTCCCGACGTTCGACGATCACCGGCTCGCGATGGCAGCTGCGCTTCTGTCGCTCGCAGTTCCCGGAACCCTGATCGAGAACCCCGGCTGCGTCGCCAAGTCGTACCCCGGCTTCTTCCGCGATCTCGAGACAATTCTTGTACGTGGATAACGCGGACTCTCGGGGCGGCTCCGGAGCGGGGCCGCCTCCCGAGGTGCTCCGCGCTCTCCGCGACGCCGTCGCGGCGGCGGCGTCGGGAGGCAGGAAAGAAGCGCCGCTCTCGGCACTCGGACTCGCGGCGCTTTCCATCCTGGACGGCGACGGTCGCGAGGTCGTCCGTCTGGGTGAGCCTTCGGGTTGCGAAGTCGAGCGCCGCGCTCTCCACGCGGGCAGCGCGCGCTTCGAGCTCGCGGTCGCTCCACCGGTCGGCGAGGAGATCTTCGCTCCGATCGCTCTTCTCTTAGAGACGCTCCTCTATCGCGGAGACGGTTTCGACCCGCCTTCAGATTTCGCGGAAGGATGGCTCCGGGTCGGCGTCGTCACCGCGGATGCTTCGATGCGCGAGCCCTTCCGACGCCTCGCCCGGTTCGCGCCGCAGAACGTCACGGTGCTCGTGCTGGGGGAATCGGGAAGCGGCAAGGAGGCGGTCGCCCGCGCGGTTCACACGCTTTCGTCCCGATCGGCGGGCCCGTTCGTCTCGTTGAACGTCCCGGCGATTCCCGCCGCGCTCTTAGAGAGCGAGCTGTTCGGTCACGCGCGCGGAGCGTTCACGGGAGCGGACCGGGACCGGCGGGGGCTGCTCGAGGAAGCGTCGGGCGGGACGATTTTCTTCGACGAAATCGGTGACCTCGGTCTGCCGCTGCAGGCGAAGCTCCTGCGTGCCCTCCAGGAACGGGAGCTCCGGCGCGTCGGGGAAAACCGGGCGCGCGCCGTGGACGTTCGCGTCGTGTCCGCGACCTCGCGCGATCTCGTCAAGGAGGTCGAGGCCGGGCGCTTCCGGGAGGACCTCTATTACCGCCTTCACGTGGCGATCATCGCGATGCCGCCGCTGCGAGAACGCGGCCGCGACGCGCTCCTGCTCGCCCGGCACTTTCTCGACCGTTTCTCGAAGGAGTTCGGGCGCGGTCTGCTGCGCCTGACGCCCGAAGCGCAGAAGATCGTGCTCGAGCACCCATGGCCCGGCAACGTCCGCGAGCTGCAGAACGCCCTCTGCCAGGCTGTGGCGCTCGCGGAATCGGGCGGCGCCGTCTCCGCGGAGCTCCTCCCTGCCTCGGTCCGGCGGGCAGCGCGGCCGGCGGCCACCGCAGGCGACTACCGCTCGCGGGTTGCCGCGCACCGCCGCCGGATCGTGCGGGAAGCGCTGGAGCAGTCGGGCGGCAACCGGAGCCGCGCCGCACGCGATCTCGGGCTCTCGCGGCAGGCGCTCCTCTACCTGATGAAGGGGCTCGCCATTCCGAGTCCAAAGTCCCGAGTCCAGACTCCAAAGTAGAGCCAAAGTAGAGTTCGCCGACCGCATGACGGCGAACCGACGGCGGCCGGTACGGCCGCAACGAGCCGAGACCGTTCTCCTTCTCGCTGCGTGCCTCGTCTGCTACGCGAACGGGTTGACCGGTAACTTCACCTACGACGACAAGGCGATCGTCCGGGACGATGTCCGCGTCCATGCGCCGAGCGGCTTCGGGACGATCTTCACCACGCCGTACTTCGGCGGCCCGCGGGGACTCGGCACCGGGTACCGCCCGCTCCTGCTCCTCTCGTTCGCGGTGCAGTGGTGGGTCCACGACGGCGAGGCGCTCGGATTTCACCTCGGGAACGTCGCGCTCCACGCGCTCGTCGCGATCCTCTTCGCCCGCTTCCTCGCGAAGCTCGACGTGCCCGGACCCACGGCCTTCGGAGCGGCGATGCTCTTCGCGGTGCACCCGATCCACGTCGAGGCGGTGACGAGCCTCGTCGGCCGGGGCGAAACGCTCGCCGCGGCGTTCGTCTTCGGTTTTCTCCTGGCCGCGCTCGAGGTCCGTCGCCGGCCGGGCGGCCGGATCGGTCTCGTCGCGATCGCGCTCGTCTGCTACGCGCTCGGTCTCCTGACGAAGGAGAGCGCGGCGGTCGCGCCGATCCTGGCGTTTCTCGCCTTCTGCCGGCTCGAGGAGGGAACCCTCCGGCAAAAGTTCCGTACCGCCCTTCGCCGCGGTCTCCCGCTGTACGTCGGCTCCGCTGCCCTGCTGGCGGCGAGCTTTCTCTTGCGGCGGTGGGTGCTCGGCGGATACCTCAAAGCCCGGACCTTCCGCATCTTCGAGCTGGAAAACCCGCTCGCTCCGCTCGGAGCCGGTGAACGCGCGTCGAATGCCGCAGCAATCCTTCTGCGCTACGTCGGACGCCTGCTCGTTCCGCTGCGTCTCTCCGCCGACGAATCTGCCTGGTCGATCCCGGTGCGTCACGGTCTCGACGCCGTCGGAATCACTGCGTTCCTCCTCCTCGCCGCGCTCTCGGTCGCGAGCGTCGTACAGCTGCGCCGGAGGCCCGAGACGTCGCTCGGGTTTCTCTTCTTCGCCGTCGCATTCGCTCCGACGGCGAACGTGCTCTTCCCGACCGGCACCATCTTCGCGGAGCGTCTCGCGTACCTGCCGTCGGCGGGATTCACGCTCCTGCTGGCGACGGCGATCCTCGGAGATGCGCCACCGCCGGCAATGCCTTCGCGGCGCCGGGTCGGGCTCCTCTTCGCCGTCGCGCTCTTCTTCGCGGCGAGGACGATCGTGCGAAACCCGGTCTGGAAGGACGACGAGGCTCTCTTCACCGGCACCGCCCGGACTTCTCCGGGGAGCGCCAAGGCCCACTACAACCTCGCATGGGTCTCGGCGGAGAAGGGCCGTCTGCCCGCCGCCCTCGAGCACTACACGCTCGCGACCCGGATCTATCCCAAGTACTTCGATGCGTGGGCGGGCAGGGGTCTCGTGGAGCAGCGGCTCGGCAAGCTGGCGGAAGCCGAGAAAGCGTTTCTCCGGTCGCTCGCGGTCGCGCCGACTTACGAGAACGGTTTCTTCCGCCTGGGATTCGTGCGAGAGCTTTTCGGCGACCTCGCCGGTGCCGAGCGAGCGTACGCGGATGGTCTCGCGAAAAATCCGAAGTCGACGCCGATCGCTTTCCGGCTGGCGCTGCTTCGCTCGCGCCTCGGCCGTCCATCCGCCGAAGCGAACTGGCGCCATGCGATCGCGCTTGCGCGGGGCTCCATCACGTTCCGCCTGGGTTACGCGCGCTGGCTGTTCGATCAGGGAAGGATGGCGGAGGCGCGGCGCGAGGCCAGGGAGGTGCTCCGTCGCCGTCCGCGCGACGTGACCGCGCTCCGACTCCTCGCCGACGCGAGCCGCGACCGCGGGCAGAGGTTCGCGGAAGGTCTCGCGGTGGAGAAGATCCTGCCTCTGACGCGGGCGCCGGCCGATCTCGACCGTCTTCTTTCGATCGCGGCCGAAGATGCGTCTTATCGGGCCCGGTTTGCGGTGCTCGAGAAGTCGCTCAGAGCTCTTCGATCCGAGCCTGCCGGGCATCCCGGCGACGGCGCTTTCTCCGTCGAGCGCGCTCGGCCACCCGCGGATGGCGGCGGTGATAGATCCGGAGCGCAGCCCGAACGACCAGATAGGCCGAGAGACCGATGAGCGCCGCCAGCACGAGCGTTCCGACGAGGAAGGAAGCCAGTCGAGGTCGCAGAGCGGTGCCCGTGAATGCGTGCCAGAAGTCGCGGTGCAGCAGGCGATCCCACGGCAGGTCCGGAACCCGCCGGCGGTCGTACCGGAGAAGCTTTCGGCCGAGCGCGTAGCCGGCGGCGTAGACCGGCGGGAGCGTCCACGGGTTCCCGACGAACTGGCCGAGCAACGCATCGATGCGGTTCAGGCGGAACAGGAAGGCGAGCCCGATCGCTATCACGAAGTGGATTCCGAGGAACGGCGAGAAACCGACACCGATGCCGAGCGCGATCGCCGCGGCGACCCGCTCGGGCGGTTCCTCCCGGCCGAGCAGGTCTGCGAGCAGGACCTTCAAGCGCCGCGAGAGCTTCAAGGGGTGGAAGCGCCGCCTCCGGAATGCGCGAGGAGTCTGCCAGTTCATCGCATCGAGCCGAAGTGATCGTAGCCGAGCTCGTCGATCGGCCGCATTCCCCGTTCGTCCTCGAGGAACGCCCCGGCGCCCGACTCCACGCGGCCGATGCGCCGGACTGTGACGCTCGACGAGGGTGGAAGATCCGCGAGTCGGCCGGCCTTAACGGCGGGAACGGTGAAGAGAAGCTCGTAGTCGTCCCCACCTCCGAGGGCCATCTCGACGGGATCGTGCCCGGCGAGACGGGCAAAGGAGAGGAGAGCGGGGGAGAGGGGAAGATTTTCTCTCTCGATCACCAGGCGGACTCCGGATGCGCGCGCCAGCCGACCCGCGTCGACGCCGAGGCCGTCGGAGACGTCGATCGCGGCGGTCGCCAGAGCCTCTCTCGCGAGCGCCCGACCGAGCGGCAGCCGCGGCTCCGGGTCGCGATAGGCAGCGAGAAGCTCGGTCTCGTCGGGCGGAGCCAGAGCTTCCGGCGTCCAGAGGGCTTCGTTCACCGCCGGTCCGGCCCCGGCGCGTGCGCGCGCGATGGCGAGGCCCGCCGCGGCGTCTCCCGGCCAGCCCGACAGAAAGACGCCGTCGCCGGGACGCGCGCCGGAGCGCTTGAGGACTTCGCCCGAGGGGTGGCCCCAGATCGCAGTCGAGAGAAAAACCTGCGCGGCGCGCGAGAGATCGCCCCCCGCGAGCTTCGCGCCGAATTCCTCGGCGCGCTTCGCCGCCGCGAGAGCGAGGACGAGAGGAAGATCTTCCCCCGCGGAATCGGGAAACGCGATCGTCAGGAGGAAGAACTCGGGCCACGCTCCCATCGCGGCGAGGTCCGAGAGACCGACGGACACGGCACGGCGGCCGAGCCGCTTCGGGTCCTCGCCCGGCAGGAAGTCGACGTCTTCGACGAGTGTGTCGGTCGTGACGACGAGCGGTCCGGCCGACGACTGCACGACGGCGGCGTCGTCGCCGGGGCCGAGCAGCAGGCCCCCTTCGCCGGACCGGAGTGCCGCGCGAAGACGCTCGACGAAGCGATCCTCGGCCCTCATGGGCCGGGATTATGACGAAGGCTTGCGGCCGGCCCGCGCGATCGGTTGCGCCGGTCGCGTCGGCCGTTCTCCCGGCTGGACGGGGATCTCTCTTCCCTCAGGCGGGGGCGGGGGGCCGGCGCGCTCCGCCTCCGGTTCGACCGGCTCCGGCTCGTACGGCAAGAGCGCGATCTCGAGCACTTCCTCCACGTTTTCGACGTACCGGAACGTGATGCCGTGGAGGATGCGCGGGCCGATCTGGAGCACGTCGCGGCGGTTCAACTTCGGAAGGATGACCGTGGTGTACTTCGCCTGACGCGCCGCGAGAACCTTTTCTTTCACTCCACCGATCGGAAGGACTTCGCCGCGCAGCGTGATCTCGCCGGTCATCGCGACGTCACGTCGCACTTTTCGGTGAGTGAACGCGGAGATCATCGCGGCCGCCATGGTGATGCCGGCGGACGGTCCGTCCTTGGGGATCGAGCCCTCCGGGACGTGGACGTGAACGTCGTGCGTCTCGAAGAAGTCCGCGGGGATCCCGAGCTCGCCACCGTGCGCGCGCGCGTACGACATCGCCGCCTGCGCCGACTCCTTCATGACGTCGCCGAGCTGTCCGGTCAGCCGGAGCCCGCCCTTGCCGCGGACCGCGAGGGCCTCGACGAAGAGAATGTCGCCGCCGACCGACGTCCACGCGAGACCGGTGGCGACGCCCACCTGATCCTTCTTCAGGAGCTCGTCGGCGAAGTGCTTGACCGCGCCGAGCATCTTCTCGACGGACGCGGCGGTGATGCGGTAGCGCCGCGTCTTCCCTTTCGCGACGGCCACCGCGACCTTCCGGCAGATGGCGCCGATCTCGCGCTCGAGGTTGCGCAGACCTGCCTCACGCGTGTACGCCTCGATGATCCTCCGCACGCCTCCGTCGGCAAACTCGACGTTCGCTTCCGTGACGCCGTTCTCGTCCATCTGCTTCGGGATCAGATGCCGCTTGGCGATCGCGAGCTTTTCTTCGAGCGTGTAGCCGGAGAGCCGGATGACCTCCATCCGGTCGAGGAACGCGGGCTGGATCGGGTCGAGGATGTTCGCCGTCGCGATGAAGAGAACGCGCGAGAGGTCGTACGTGACACCGAGATAGTGATCGCGGAAGGAGAAGTTCTGCTCCGGGTCCAGGACCTCGAGCAGCGCCGAGCTCGGATCCCCCCGGTAGTCCGCGCCGATCTTGTCGATCTCGTCGAGCATGAACACCGGATTCGACGTCCCGGCCTGGTGGATGCCCTGGATGATTCGTCCGGGCATCGCGCCGACGTAGGTCCGGCGGTGTCCGCGGATCTCCGCTTCGTCCCGGACACCGCCCAACGAGAGCCGAACGAACTTGCGGTCGAGCGCGCGAGCGACCGAGCGTCCGAGAGACGTCTTCCCGACGCCCGGAGGTCCCACGAAGCAGAGGATCGGCCCCTTCAACGTCTTCTTCAAGGCGTGGACGGCGAGGAACTCGAGGATGCGCTCCTTGACCTTCTCGATGTCGTAGTGGTCTTCGTCCAGGATCTCCCGCGCGCGGTCGATGTCGCCGGCATCCTCGGACAAAGTCCCCCAGGGCAGGCCGGTCATCCAGTCGAGATACGTCCGGATGATCGCCGTCTCGGCCGAATCCGGATGGCTCCTTTCGAGCCGCTTGATCTGCTTCTCGATCTCCGAGGCGGCCTCCGGGGTGATCTTCTTCTCCGCGACGATTCGGCGATACCCGTCGAGCTCTTCCGAGAGTTCTTCGCCTTCGCCGAGCTCCTGCTGGATCGCTCGGAGCTGCTGGCGCAGGTAGTACTCGCGCTGGGAACGATCCATTTCGCCCCGCGCCTGAGTCGAGATCTCCTGCTGCATCGAGAGCACGGTGATCTCCCGAGCCAGGTTTTCGTTGACGAGCTTCAGCCGCTCGATCGGGTCGGTGGACTCCAGGATCCGCTGCGCGTCCTCGAGCTTCAACTCCAGGTTCGAGGCCGCCAGATCGGCGAGTCGAGCGGGATCGGAGAGATTCGCCGCGATCACCATGACCTCCGGCGAGATGCTTTTCCCGAGCGATACCGATTTCTCGAGGTTCTGCTTCACGCTCCGCACGAGTGCCTCGTGCTCGGGAGGAAGCTCCTTCGCGGGCTCCGACTCTTCGAGTCGAGTGATCTTCACCTTCAGATAGGGTTCTTCGGACAGGACGGAATCGATGCGGGCGCGCGTGACCCCCTGCACGAGCAGGCGGGTTCGTCCATCCGGGAGCTTCAACATCCGCATGATCGCGGCGACGGTCCCGACCGGATACAGGTCCGTCAAGCGGGGCATCTCGGTTTGCGCGCTTCGCTGCGCGACGAGCATGATGATCCGCTGTTCGGCGAGAGCGGCATCGACGGCGTTGATCGACCTCTCCCGCGACACGGAGAGCGGGAGGATGATGTACGGGAAGACGACGACGTCCTTCAACGGAAGAACGGGCAGAATGTCGGGGATCGGAAGCTCGGCGTCGCGCTCGGCGACCCCCTCTTTTTCTTCGAACTCCACGACCACTAAGCCTCCTCCTCGCTCTTGACCGGGATCTCGTGCTCCTTCTCGCGCAGATCGGGGACGCGCGGGAGCACGACCTCGAGCAGGCCGCGGGAAAACTTCGTCTTCGCCTGACGGGAGTTGACCGGCCTCGGCAGAGGCACCGACTTCACGAAGGACCCGAAATAGCGCTCCATGCAGAAGAACCGGATGCCTTCCCGCGGCCGTTTCTTTCCCCTCTTGGTCCCGCGCACCGTCACGACCCGTCCGCGGATCGTCACCTTCACGTCCGCGGCCTCGACACCGGGAAGCTCGAAGAGAACGCGGATTTTCTCCCCGTCATCGACGATGTCGACACTCGGATCCCAGGCCGAGGCCGGAGCGACGACCGGGTTGTTGCTTTCGACGAAGAGAGAAAAGAGCCGGTTGACCTCGCGCTGGAGGCGGGAGAGCTCGACCATCGGGCCGAAGAATCTCAATCGCCGCATCGCCAGTTCATTGCGTCGCCTTCGCGTCGGCCCGCCCGAGCAGGTTCTTGAGCTCGCGGAGGAACTCGTCCACGTCCTCGAATTTCCGATACACCGAAGCGAACCGGACGTAGGCGACCTTGTCGAGCTCCCGGAGGTGATTCATGACGTGTGCGCCGATGTCATTCGTCGCCATTTCTCGTTCCTCGGTGTCGTGGAGAAGGGTCTCGACTTCATCGACGATCGCGTCGAGCTGCGCCGGAGCGACGGGCCGCTTTTCGCAGGCCTTCACGAGGCCAGCGCGGAGCTTCTTCCGATCGAAATTCTCCCGCCGACCGTCCTTCTTGACGACCATGTACGGGATTTCCTCGATCGTCTCATACGACGTGAAACGGCGGCTGCAAGATTCGCATTCCCTGCGGCGGCGGATCACTTCTCCCTCGCGGCTCTCGCGCGAGTCCACGACGCGATCGTCCACCGCGCCGCAGAAAGGACACTTCATGCCTCCATTATGGCGCGACCGGCGGAGAGTTCTCACGCGCGCGCGCAAGTTCCTCGAGCTTGTCGACTCGCACCGGGGTCGTCGCGAAGAGCGCGATCCCGATGAGAGTGATCGGGATGAACGAGATCGCGTGTGCAAGGACCGCGACTCCGGACGCCGGATCCCGAGCGACCCCGTACACGTCGGTCAGCGCGAGCTGAACAGCCAGGTGATAGGAGCCGAGACCTCCGGGGGTCGGAAACATGAGACCGAGCACGGCCGCCGCGGTCACGACGAAGCTCGCCGGAAAGGGAAGGTCGAGGTGGAACGCGCGCAGCACCGCGTAGATCTGCACGTTGATGACCAGCCACATCACGAGCGAGCCGGCAGTGACGAGGAGGAGGAGTTTCGGGCTCTTGAGCGACGCGAAGCCGTCCACGAAGGTTTCCGCAAACGCGCGCGCCCGAGGTTGGAACCGCTCCGGCAGCCGGCGCCAGAACTTCTCGAGAAACCGTTCCGTTGCGGCGCGCCGAAACACGGAAAAGAGGACCGCTGCCACGAGCGCGAGGAGAAGCGCGGCCGGGAGGACGAGCTTTCCGACGCCGCGGAAGCTCGGAAGACCCGTCGCGGCCGCGATCAGGAAGAAGAAGACCACCGAGGCGCCGTCGAAGACGCGCTCCAAGAGAACCGAGGCGAGCAACGGCGAGAACGGGAGCTTGCGGGATCGTGCGAGAAGAGCCGGCCGGAGAATCTCTCCGACTTTTCCGGGCAGGTTGTTCGCGGCGAAGCCGAACGAAGTCGCAACGAACGCGGGGTAGAACGGCACCCTCGCGACCGGCCGGAGGAGCCAGGTCCAGCGGACCGCCCGGAGAACGAACGTCGCGATCGCCATCACGAGACTCGCGAGGAGCCAGGACGGAGAGGCCGAGGCGATTTGCCGCCCGATCTCCGCGAGGGCGAGCCCGCGCAGGAAAAACGCGACCAGAAGCGCGGTCGCGACCAGGGAGACGCCGATCTGCACCGCACGCGAGGCAAGTGCCCGCTTCAAAGTCCCGGCTCCCGCGGCCGGGAGGCCGCCCACGCCCGGCGAATCTTGCTCACGCGAATCCTTCCGTCTGCGACGCTTTTAGCATTCACTCGATTCTTTCCGCCGAAAAAAATGAGGCGAAGTTCTGACGGAGCTTGACTTTCCGCCCCAATTTACTCATTCTTTTCTTAAATTTTCGGGAGGAAACGCATGCTAAGGAAGTCGCCCGGGCTCCTGGCACTTCTCGTCGCAGGGGTCTGGCTGCTCGCGCCCTGCGCCTCGGCGCAGCCGATCGGAGTCATCGATCAGCCGACGCCGGGGCAGAGGGTTTCGGGCGTCGTCAAAGTCAGCGGCTGGGTCCTCGACTTCAACCAGATCGACAAGATCGAGCTGCTCGTCGACGGGGTCCTGGCCAACCGCGCCGACACGAACCTGCCCCGGGCCGACGTCCTCGAGGTCTTTCCGACATACACCAACAGCGCGACCCCCCGCCCCGGTTACATCTCCTCGTTTCTCGCCAGCCGGTTCGCCGACGGACCGCACGCGATCTCGATCCTCGTGACGGAATCGAGCCAGGCGACCACGATCATCGGACCGATCACGCTCATCGTGGACAACAGCATCAACCAGGCGCCGTTCGGTTACATCGACATCCCCGGGCCGGCTGGGGTCGAAGGTGCGAACGGCTCGTTTCCGGCTTCCGGCTGGGCTCTCGACAACGAGGACGTCGACCACATCGATTTCCTGATGGACGGACAAATCGTCGCCGGCTCCGTGGGACGCGGCCTGCCTTCGACGGCGATCTACGGGACCACGCGGCCCGACGTGCAGGCCGCGTTCCCCGACGTCCCGAACTCGCTGTACACCGGCTTCCAGGCGAACATCGATACGACGAAGCTCGTGAACGGCGTCCATCAGCTCTCCGTCCGCGTGACCGACAACCTGGGCGCGTCCCGCGTCATCGGGACCCGGACCGTCCAGATCATCAACAACGGCGGCAATCTCCCGCCCTTCGGTCAGATCGACTTCCCGCTGGACAAGTCCTCGCTCTTCTGCACCTCGATCGCCATCGTGATCCCGTCTCCGTGTACGCCCGAAGAGTGCGGCTTCCTGCTGACGAACGTCGTCGCGGGATGGGCACTGGACGTCGGGGCCCGGCTCGATCATGGACAGGTTTCGTACGTCGAGCTGCTCTTGGACGGAGCGATCATCGCGAACACCCGCAGCGACTGCATCCAGGATGGGAACAAGCTCATCAACTGTTATGGAATCAACAGACCCGACGTCGCGCGCAGCTACTCCGGCTACGTCAACGCCGACAACGCGGGATTCCTCTTCTCCTTCGGTCTGATCACGAGCAGCGCGGATTCCACCGGGAATATCGCGATCACTCTCCCCACGAACAACCCCGAGGTCTTCGACATCGTCGGCTTCACGCGGCCCGGCAAGCACACGCTGGCGGTCCGCGTCGGCGACGAGGAAGAAGCGCTCACGCAGATCGGGGCCATGTCCGTCGACGTCCTCTGCGACCCGAGCGGCAACGACTTCCCCGCCTTCGGCTTCATCGATACCCCGTCGGACTACCAGTTCATCAACGGGATCTTCGACGTGTTCGGCTGGGCGTTCGACTTCAACGGCGTGCGGCGGATCGAGGTCGACGTGGACGGCCAGGTCGTGGGCAACGCCGTCTACGGCCTGTCCCGACCGGACGTGCCGCTCGCAGATCCCCGGACGCCCTCGATCAACGTCGGCTTCTCGTTCCTGCTCGACACGACGCACCTTTCTGACTCGGAGCACGATCTCGTCGTCTACGTCGTGGATAATCGGTTCGGGACGCCGGCGCGCACGGAGATCGGGCGCCGGAAGTTCGTCGTCAACAACAACACGCTGACGCACAGGTAGTCGGTCCGGGTCGAGAAGGTCCGCGGCCTCGCCGCGGATCGTGGGAGGTCCGGTCGCGTTCAGCTCGCGCGTGACGCGCGAGCCGGGTTCTTTTTCTTGGGCAGCGCGGCGATCCGCTCGGCTTCCCCGAACATCGTCAACGCCTTCTGGACCTGGGCGTCGCCCGTCGCGCGAACCCCCCATCCCGCCTCCAGCCCGTACTTCGCGTTGACGAGCTCCACGCGGATCGCGAGATCCAGGAGATCGCGGTTCGGGTCTTCGGTCCACGTGCGCTTCAACTCGTCCGCGGTCGAGAACTTCGACGCCTCCGCGAACCGGAAAAACTCATCGCGCATGGTCGGCGTCACCGTCACGTCGCGTGCGACGTCGGAGTGCTTGACGAGCCAGTTGACCGCGAAGTTGAAGGGCAGGTTGCGGGCGAGCAGCTGGGTGAGGAGCTTCGAGTCGCGGTTGTTCTTGACGACCACGTCGGGCGTGATTCCTCCGGCCGCGTACACGACGCGCCCCGCGTCGGTGTAGAAGACCTCGCCTTCCTTCCGGGGAGCTTCCGGCTCCTCGCCCGGCTTGTCGGAATCTTCCGGGTTCACGTAGGCGAGCAGATCGCTGAAGTCCCTCTGGATCCAGCGGCCCGACGGCGTGTAGTACTTCGCGGTCGTCAGGGCGAGGCCGGCGCCGTAGGGCAGCGTGTAGACGCTCTGGACGAGCCCCTTGCCCCACGTCCGCTGGCCGACGATCAACCCGCGATCGTGGTCCTGGATCGCGCCGGCGACGATCTCCGAGGCGGAGGCGGAGCCGCGGTTCACGAGAACGACGAGCGGCTTGTCGAAATGCAGACCGTCGCCGGGGGCGAGGTAATCCTGGGCCGAGGAGCTGGTCCGGCCGCGGGTATAGACGATCTTCGATCCCTTCTCGAGGAACACATCGGCGACGTCGACCGACTGATCGAGAACCCCGCCCGGGTTACCGCGCAGGTCGAGCAGGAGCCTCTTCATCCCTTCCTTCTCGAGCCGTTCGATCGCGGATTTCAGCTCTCGGCTCGAGGTGTGGGTGAAGTCCGCCAGCAGCAGGTAGCCGGTCTCCGGGGTCATCATGAAGGCGTACCGCACCGAGAAAGTCGGAATCTCGGCGCGAGTGATCGTCATGCGGAGCGGTTCGTCGATTCCGGCGCGCCGAATCGTGATCGTGACCTGGCTGCCCTTGGGCCCGCGCAGCTTGCGGACGACCTCGTCGGTCGAGACGTCTTCCTTGATCTCCTCGTCCTCGATGTGGGTGATCACGTCGCCCGCCCGGATCCCGAGCTTGAACGCAGGGGTTCCCTCCATCGGAGCGATGACCGTGATCCGCCCCATCCGCTTCTGGATTTGGATGCCGAGGCCGAAAAAGGAGCCCTGCTGCTTCTCGCGCATCGCGGAGAAGTCCTCCGGCTCCAGGAACGCAGTGTGGGGATCGAGCCGGGCCAGCATTCCGTGGATCGACGCGTAGACGAACTGATCCGGCGCGATCACCTGCGGCGACCACTCGGAGAGCGTCGTCAAGATGTCGGCGTACTCGTCGAGAGGCGGGCCCTCGCGCTCCGGCGAAGCGAAGAGGATCGCCGTGAAGGCGCCTCCCGCGAGAGTCGAGGCGGCGAGAAGCGCGACGGCGATGACGAATCGGGAGCGGGTCGGACTCACTCGGTTCCTCCTGAAGCGGCCATTGTGACATGTTGGCGATCGGTCCTGGTTCGAGACGTCCGCCCAGCGGACGCCGCGGACCCGGTCGGCGTAGAATCCCTCACGGAGTAGACAAACATGTTCGGCCCGATCGGAATGCCCGAGTTGATCCTGATTTTTTTGGTCGCTCTCCTCGTTTTCGGGCCGAGGAAGCTGCCGGAGCTGGGCCGTTCGCTCGGACGCGGCCTCGCGGAGTTCAAGCGCGCATCGGAAGACCTGAAACGGACGATCGAGGACGAGATCGAGCAGGGAAAGCACCAGGTCTCCGCGGTCCAGGACGAAGTTTCCTCGATCCGCGAGCAGGCAGGGGAGCTTCGGAACACGATCGCCTCGACAGGCGCGGGATCCTCCGCGGCGGCCGCTCCCCCGCCGCCGGCCGCTCCCGGCTCTCCGGCAGACGCCGCGATCCCGCCCCCCGGGCCGATCCGCCCATCTTGAAGAGCTCCGACTCGCGCCTGGCCGCCCGGCCGTGAGACTCGTCGGTCAAGCCGGGCCGGAAGCGGACCGGGCGCTGGAAGAAGGGAGGCTCAAGGACGGAAACGAAGAGCTTCCCCGGATGGGGTTCTTCGAGCACCTCGAGGAGTTCCGCCGCCGGCTGATCGTTTCGCTGATCGCTCTCGCAGTCACCTTCACGGTCGCCTGGTCGAAAGCGCCGACTCTGTTCGAGCTCCTGGCGAAGCCGGTCCGGCATTTTCTCCCGCCCGGCCAGAATCTCGCGTACACGACGCTGACCGAGCCGTTCCTCCTCTACTTCCGTGTGGCGCTCCTGGGCGGGCTGATCCTCGCCTCACCGATCATCCTCTGGCAGCTCTGGCTCTTCATCGCGCCTGCTCTCTACCGGAAGGAGAAGCGTTTCGCGATCCCGTTTCTCTTCGCGAGCGTCTTCTTCTTTCTGTCCGGGTGCGCCTTCGGCTACTTCGAGGCCTTTCCGGTCGTCGTCGGCTTTCTGGTCGGAATGGGGACTCAGTTCAACGCCGTCATCACGATCAACGAGTACCTCTCGACGGCGACCAAGATCATCCTGGGTCTCGGGCTCTGCTTCGAGCTGCCGATCGTCATCTTCTTCCTCACCCGGATGGGCGTGGTCTCGGAACGCTGGCTTTTGAAGAAGTTCAAATACGCGGTTTTGGTCGTGTTCATCATCGCGGCGATCGTCACCCCGACGCCCGACGTGGCGACGCAGACCGTCTTCGCGGTCCCGATGCTGGCGCTCTATCTGCTGGGGATCGGGATCTCCTGGATGTTCCGGAAGCGGAAGAAACCTTCAGCGAGCCCGGGAGCCTGATCTCGCGCCGGCACGAGAAGGCGGCCCGGCCCCGCGCGTTCGTTTGAGGTAGTCGCCGGAGCGAATCCGGGTCAGGCCGGTCGTGGGCCGATTGTAAAGATAGACCCATGCGGGCACTTTCTTCCCCGGGCCGAGATCCACGGTGACACGACTCCGGCGGAACTCGGCGGACTCGGGATTCTTCTCGTTCCATCCTTCGTATCGGTCGAGGACCTTGAGAGCGCGATCGGGATCCCTCAAGTCGTAAACGTCGCCCCAGATGAACGCACGGGTCCCGGACTTCTTGACCGCGCCCGGATAGCGACCGACGTCGTAGAGGATTCCCGGCAACCTCCCGCGCCCGACCAGGTCGCCATATTGCTCCAAGACCTTGCTCATCCGGTGGTCGGGCGCCGCGCGAAGGGTGCCGTAAACGAAGATGTACG
>DASWDK010000271.1:0-1834 GCA_036395335.1 Thermoanaerobaculia bacterium | reverse complement strand
GTGATCACCAAGGGGCAGGAAGTCCCCGAAGATCTGACCCACGAATGTCGCCGGCGCGTCATTCCGCTCCTCGTGTCCGACCAGACGACCTCGGTCGTCATTCAGTCCATCACCCGGGTTCTGGAGGACGAGCTCGCCCCTTCGGCGACCGTACACGGCGTCCTGGTGGACGTCTATGGGATGGGAGTGCTGCTGCTCGGGGACTCCGGCATCGGCAAGAGCGAGTGCGCCCTCGATCTGATCCAGAGGGGGCACCGGTTGGTCGCCGACGACGTGGTCGAGATCCGCAAATACCCCAACGGAGCCCTGGTCGGCCGCGCGGCAGAGATGATCCGCTACCACATGGAGCTGCGGGGTATCGGCATCATCAACATCAAGAACCTCTTCGGCGTCTCCGCCGTCCGCACGTCCAAGTCCATCGAGCTGGTCATCGAGCTCGAGCGCTGGGACCCGGCGAAGAAGTACGACCGGCTGGGCCTGGACGGCGAGACCTATTCGATCCTCGGGAAGGCGCGCCCCTTCCTGCGGCTGCCGGTCGCTTCGGGCCGCAACCTCGCCCTCCTGATCGAGATCGGAGCGCGCAACGAGTTACTCAAGATGCAGGGCTACGATGCCGCCAAGGAGTTCGCCCTCAAGGTGGATGAGCAGATCGCCAAGAACGCGCGGTCTCCGGCACGGTCTCCCGCGCGCCGCCGTTAGCAAGGCAGAGACGTGAGCAAGATGTCCTCGGAGGAGGGGGAGCCGGCGGGCGGGCGAGCCCTTCCCGAGAGTCTTGTGATCGTGACGGGCCTCTCCGGCTCCGGAAAGAGTTACGTGAACAAGTGCCTCGAAGACATGGGGTACTTCTGCGTGGACAATCTTCCCCTGGAGCTCGTCGAGCCCCTGCTCTCGCGCGTTTCCGCTTCCCGCGTCGGAGTCATCCTGGACGTGCGTAACCCCGATTTTGCCGGCCGCTTCCCGGAGATTCTCTCGCGGCTGCGTGAGAAAGTGCCCGGAGCGCGGCTGCTGTTTCTGGACGCTTCGGAGGAGTCCCTCATCCGCCGTTTCTCCGAGACCCGACGCCCGCACCCGCTGTCGGGAGACCAGTCGCTGCTCCAGTCTCTGCGCCGCGAGCGCGGGATGCTCGAAGAAGTCCGGTCCGTGGCGGACGTGGTCGTGGATACCTCCGAAATGACGGTGCATGAGCTGCGCTCGTTCATCCAGAAGACGTTCGTGGGCGATCCCTCGCGCGCTCGGATGCTGGTGTCGGCGACCTCCTTCGGCTACAAGTTCGGGGTTCCCCACGACGTGGACCTGCTCTTCGACGTGCGCTTCCTCGCCAACCCGCACTTCGTTGCCGAGCTGAAACCCAAGACGGGCTCGGATCCCGCCGTGGCGGCCTACATCGAGAAAGACCCCGAAACGGAGCGGTTCCTCAAGCGGGTCCGGGAGTTCCTCGACTACCTCCTGCCGCTCTACGAGCGGGAGCACAAGAGCTATCTTTCGATCGGGGTGGGATGCACCGGAGGCAGACATCGCTCGGTCTATGTCGCGGAGCGCCTGGCGGCCGTGCTCAAGGAGCGGGGGTATCCCGTTCGCGTGTCACACCGGGACGCGACTCGCGAATGAGGGCGCTCGCGCCGCGGAAGACGGGAGGCGGGAGGCGTAAGGCGATAAGCACGTGTTCCGAAAGCTCGCCTACCGCCTACCGCCTGCCGCCTCCCGGCCATGGCCTTAGAATCACACTTCTCTCATGATCGGCATCCTTCTGGTCACTCACGGGAAGCTCGCGGAGGAGCTGCGGGCAGCGGCGCTGACCATCCAGCCCGACATCTCTTCGATCGTGGCCGTGGCC
>DASWDK010000270.1:0-1772 GCA_036395335.1 Thermoanaerobaculia bacterium | reverse complement strand
CTGCCGGGGACCGAGGTCGAATTCGAGCTCCGCGACGATGGCGCTCTCCTCCGCAAGAGGAGGGGGGGGCGGCATCCGATCTGGGACGCGATCGGCTCGCTCAAGAACTCGTGGCGTTGGCCGAAAGGGATTCCTCATACGGTCGACGCTTACATCGACTATGTGCGCGGAGGCTCCTACGACCTTCAGAGCGGCAAGAAGACCGGACGGAGACGCCGCAAGTGATCACCGCGCTCGACGCGAACGTCCTGATCGATCTCGGCCTCGAGGACTCGGTCCGCGCCCGGCAGGCCGCGCAGTCGCTCGACGAATGCGGGTCGGTCGGAAGGCTCGTCATCTGCGACGTCGTGCTCGCGGAGTTCGCCCGGGGGCTCGCAGAGACGACCGATCCCGCTGCCTGGGTGCGCGATCGCGGGGTGGAGTTCGACCCGATCGCGGAGGAGACCGCTGTCCGTGCGGGACGGCTGCAGGCTCGACTCGAAAGCCGAACCGGCCGGCCGTCGCGGCGCCCGATTGCCGACTTCCTGATCGGCACCCACGCACTTCTTCAGGCAGATCGCCTCCTGACCCGTGATCGCGGCTTCTACCGCGACTATTTTCGCGGCCTCCGGCTGGTGGAGCCGAAATGACCCGGGGCGGCCTTCCCTCCGTCGGTGTCGTCTCGCTCGGGTGCGCGAAGAACCTCGTCGACACCGAAATCATGCTCGGGCACCTGCAGCGTGCCGGACACGAGATCGTCCCCGACGCGCACGCACGCGTCGTTCTGGTGAACACGTGCGGGTTCATCGAGAAGGCGAAGGAAGAGTCGGTCGATGCCATTCTCGAGCAGGTCGAGCGCAAGCGCCGTGGCGAGATCGACCGCGTCGTGGTCGCCGGCTGCATGGTTCAGAAGTACGGCCGCGAGCTCGCCGACGAGATCCCCGAAGTGGACGCGTTCGTCGGCTTGGACGAGCTCGAGAAAGCGCCCGCCGCTGCGGCGGGACTGCCGGCGTTTCCCCGCTTCACCGAGAAGCCGCTCGCGACACGGCTCTACGACGAGGCGGCGCCGCGCATTCTCTCCCGCCGGCGCGGCTACGCGTACCTGAAAGTCGGGGAGGGCTGCGACAATCCCTGCACCTTCTGCACGATCCCGCAGATGCGCGGCCGCCAGAGAAGCCGTGCGATCGACTCTCTCGTCGCGGAGGCCCGGGCGATCGAGGCGCAGGGGGTCTCGGAGCTCGTGCTGATCTCGCAGGACACGACGCGCTACGGCGAGGATTTCGGCATGAAGCGGCAGGGCCTGACCCGTCTCGTCGAAGCGCTGCTCTCCGGAACCGGCTTTCCGTGGTTGCGTTTCCTTTACGCCTATCCGAAGACGCTGGACGAGTCGGTTCTGCGGCTGATGGCGGCGCAGCCGCGATTTCTGCCGTACGTGGATATCCCGCTCCAGCACGTCTCTCGCGTGGTGCTGGCCGGCATGAGACGCGGAGGTGACCCCGGCTTCTACCGATCGATGGTCGACCGGATGCGCCAGATCGTGCCGGACATCGCCATCCGCACGACGTTCATCGTCGGCTTCCCCGGTGAAGGAGAAGCCGAGTTCCGCGAGCTGTGCGAGTTCGTCCGCGGCGCGGAGCTCGACAACGTCGGGGCGTTCGCGTACTCGCCCGAGCCCGGATCGGCCTCCGAGCCGCTGGGCGACCCCGTGCCCGCGGAGGAGAAGGAGCGTCGGAGGGAGTTTCTTCTTTCGCTCCAGCAGCCGATCGCGCGGAAGAAGAACCGGGCACTCGCCG
>DASWDK010000269.1:0-4953 GCA_036395335.1 Thermoanaerobaculia bacterium | reverse complement strand
AGAAAGACCTCGCCCGCGGAGACCGACTCCGCCACCGAGCACCCCCGCCGCCGGGCGACGAACCGAAGCTAAGACACTGTCGCGGACCGGCGCCAGAACCGGAGCGGCAAATCTCCGTCTGGCCGCGCCGGTCCGCAGAGAGAGTCAAAGTTAGCCCGGCGACCCGGGCCTGCCGAATTCCCTTTTCTCGCGTTCCCGAACGCTAAAATCCCCCGGGTATGCCCCGCTCCGTCCGGGCCGCGTTCGTCTTGTGCGGCCTTTTCGCTGCGGCCGTGGCGGCCGGTCAGGAAGGGAACGGTCCGCGGATCACGCAGCTTCGGGTCGACGCGCGCGGCCGGGACGTCTTTCTCGGGTTCACCCTCGCCGGAGCGCTGAACCCGGAGCTGGCGCGCAAGATCGAGGCGGGCCTCGAGACTGCGATCCGCTACGAGATCCGCCTGTACCGCCGCTATCCTTACTGGTTCGATGACCTCGTCGAGAAGCGAAAGTATCGCGCGGCCGCGACCTACGATCCGGTGACCCGGGAGTACGCCGTGGAGGAGATGGTCGATGGCAAGCCGCTCCGGCGGACGACGACCCGGGACTTCGCCGAGGCGGCGAAGCTGCTCCTCTCGCGGGAAAACCTGCTCGCCTTTCACGTCCCCCGAGGCCGGCCGAGTCGAAACCTCTACGTCCAGATGCGGGCGACCTTCGACGCCGGGTACGTTTTCACCATCATCCCGATCGACTCGCGGACCGCCTGGAAGAAGTCGAAGCGGTTCAACGTGAGGGGTAGCGAGCAGTGAACGAAGAAGAGCCTTCTCGCGATCGACCGGTTTCGCGTCGTGCGACCCTCGTCGCTGATCTCCGCCGGCACCGCAACGAGAATCGGCTCGTCGTCTTCCTGGCGCTCGCGGTGCTCGTCGTCTGGTCGGCCGTTTCCGTGCTGCGTCAGCGGGCCGAGGAGATGGACCCGGCGACGATCACCCGCGGCCTTCTCCTGTTCGTCCTCTCCTATCTGAACGTTACGCTGATCGCGGCCGTTCTCTTCGTCCTCTGCCGGACCCTCATCAAAGTGTGGCTCGAGAGGCGCCGGGGCGTCCTCGGATCGCAGTTCAAGACGCGTCTTCTCGTCACCTACATCGGCCTGGCCGCCATTCCGATCGGGCTTCTCTTCTTCACCGCGACCGGCTTCCTCCAGCGCTCGATCGACCGATGGTTCTCCTCCCCCGTCCGGGAGGTGGTCGGACGAGCGCGTTCCGTCGAGGACCTGGCCGAGCGCCGGATCGCGGAGACCGCGTTCGAGGACGCCCGCGCCCTCACCCGACTGTCGCTCGAAAGCGTCGCCGCGAAGCGGCTCCCGGAGGCGCTCGAGAGCTTCCGGCGCGAGCAGCGGCTCGACTCGGCCGAGATTTACCGGCGCGGCGTCCGGGAAACCGCCGCGGCCGCGCGGTCGCTCGAAATTCCGCCGCTGCCCGCCGAGACGCTGCAGGCCGCCGGGGTCCATGGCGATGCGCTCAAGATCGAGGTTTTGCGCGACGGCTCACACCTTTTTCGCGCCTTGCGACGGTCCGGAGATCGGGTGTTCGCCGCGGGCATCCGAGTTCCTCCCGGCGACGCGCGCGCGATGCGGGCGATCGCCTCCGCCTGGAGCGATTACCAGAAGCTCGAGGTCCAGAAGCCGTCGATCAAGGCGGCCAACGTCTCGACGTTCCTCCTCATCACGCTGGCCGTCCTCCTCGCATCGATCTGGACCGGCATGACTCTCGCCCGGCGGATCACGGAACCGATCGCGGCGCTGGCGGAGTCGACGCGGCGCCTGCGGTCGGGCGACTTTTCCTCCCGCGTGGACGTTGCCGCCAACGACGAGCTCGGCGTTCTCGTGGATTCCTTCAACAGCATGGCGGCCGGTCTCCAGCAGGCGCGGGACGCTACGCTTCGCTCGAACGAGGAACTTCAGGAGACCAACCGGCGTCTCGACATGGAGCGCCGGTTGGTGTCGACCGTGCTCGAATCGGTCACGACGGGCGTTGTCGCTTTCGACGCCGCCGGGCTGGTTACCGTCGCGAACCCGGCAGCCCGGTCGCTCCTGTCGCTCGGCGAAGCCGACGTGACGCTCGAGCAGCTGCGCCGGCGGCCCGAGCTCGCTCCGCTGGTGGCTCTGGTGGAAGAGGCGGGCTCCGGGGCGGTGCCGCCGAGTCCGCGGGAGCTGATTCTCCCGGGTGAAGCCGGCGAGCGGCGGCTCGAGATCGCCCTGCGCCCCCTCTCCGCCGCCTCGGAACGCGGCGGCTGGGTCGTCGCCGTCGAAGACACGACGCACGTTGCGCGGGAGCAAAAGCTGGCCGCGTGGAGCGAGGTCGCGCGCCGGGTGGCGCACGAGATCAAGAACCCGCTCACTCCCATCCGGCTCTCCGCCGAGCGGATCGCGCGACGCCTGCGCGCGGGCGGACCCGATCTCGCCGAGACCATCGAGCGCGGAACCAAAGTGATCGTGGACGAAGTGAGCTTCCTGAAGTCGCTCGTGGACGAGTTCTCCCGTTTCGCGCGCCTGCCGGAGATGAGGCCCGAGCCGGTCGATCTCTCGGAGCTGGCGCGCTCGGCGGTCCGCCTCTTCGAGGGCGCTAGAGACGGGGTCCAGGTCCGGGTCGAGTCGCATCTCTCGAGGAGCCGCGTCCTTCTTGACCCGGAACAGATCAAGCGCGTTCTCATCAACCTGATCGACAACGCCCTGGAAGCCTGCGGCCCCGCCGGCGAGATCACGGTCCGGCTTTCCGACCGCGCCGGCGGCGTTACGCTGGAAGTCGCCGACACCGGCCGCGGAATTCCGCCCCGCGACCGGGAAAAGCTCTTCCTTCCCGACTTCACGACCAAGGGACGCGGGACCGGACTCGGCCTCGCCATCGTGTCGCGCATCGTCGCCGACCACAACGGCACGATCCGCGTCGAGGACAATCGCCCGCGCGGTGCGCGATTCATCATCGAGCTTCCGGCCGCGTGAAGAAGCGACGCATCCTCGTCATCGACGACGAACGGGCAATCCGCGAGACGCTCTCGGAGATCCTGACCGATGAGGGCTACGCGGTCACTGCGGTGGAAAGCGGTGAGGAAGGCCTGCGCCGTTTTCTCGAGGAGACCTTCGACCTCGTGTTCTTAGACGTCTGGCTCCGCGACCGCGACGGGCTGTCGCTGCTGGAGGCCGCCGACGGGCGGCTCTCGGAAGTACCGGTCGTGATGATCTCCGGCCACGCGAACGTCGAGACGGCCGTTCGCGCCGTCCGGCTCGGCGCGTACGACTTCCTCGAGAAGCCACTTTCGCTCGAACGCGTGGTTCTCACCGCGCAGAAGGCGATCGAACGTCGCGACCTTCTCGCGGAGGTCGCGAGGTTCCGAGACCGCCGCGAGTCCGAGTCGACGCTGCTCGGCGACTCGGCGCCGATGTGGCGACTCAAGGAAGAAATCGCCCGGGTCGCCCCGACCGATGCACGCGCCCTCGTCACCGGCGAAAACGGGACCGGCAAGGAGCTCGTCGCGCGGCAGATTCACCGTCTTTCCGGGCGCGCGGGGGCTCCTCTGGTCGAGGTGAACTGCGCCGCCATACCCGAGGATTTGATCGAATCGGAGCTCTTCGGCCACGTGCGAGGGTCCTTCACCGGCGCATCGGAGGACCGCCGCGGGAAGTTCGAGGAAGCCGACGGCGCCACTCTCTTCTTAGACGAAGTCGCCGACATGTCCGCGAAGACGCAGGCGAAGGTGCTCCGCGCCCTCCAGGAGGGCCGATTCACGAGGGTGGGCGGGTCGAAGCTGATTGCCTCCGACGCGCGAGTCCTTTCGGCGACCAACAAGAACCTGCAGGAGGAGATCCGGCGAGGCGCCTTCCGCGAAGACCTCTTCTTCCGGCTCGCCGTCGTCCCGATCCATGTTCCCCCCCTTCGCGAGAGGACTGACGACATCCCTCTGCTCGCCGATTACTTCTTGCGGGAGGCCTCGACACGGTTCCGTAGGAAACCTAAGTCGCTCTCTCCCGGCGCCGTCGAAGTGCTCCAGCAATACCGGTGGCCGGGCAACGTCCGGGAGCTAAAGAATCTGATCGAGCGGCTGATGATCCTGTCGCCCTCCGAAGAGGTTCGCGGCGAGGACCTCCCCGCAGAGATCCGAGATGGTGGAGTCGGTGAAGCCATTCCGGCCGACGCGCCGCTGCGCGACGCGCGGGAGGATTTCGAACGACGCTACATTCTCGCCGCCCTGAAGAAGTACCGCGGAAACGTGTCGAGGACGGCCGAGGCGCTGGATCTCGAGAGGTCGAACTTGTACCGGAAGTTGAAAGCGTACGGAATCGAAGTCGAACGAGAATAGTCAAAGTCGAAGTCGCCGGGCCCGGGATCTCTCAGTCACCTTCCTCCAGCAGACGCAACTCCAGCACCTGTTCCGCCGAGAATTTCTCCAGGCGCAGGTAGTGCTCGGCAGCCATCAGCAGCGCCTCGGCCGGGGTCAGACCGACGATCTCCGAGCCGACGATCGCGACGCCATGCCGCTCGGCCTCCGACCGCACGCACTCGAAGACCCGATGGAGCGGGCTCTTCTTGAAGTTGGTCATGTTGATCGAGACCTGCACCTGACCGCGGTCCGAGAGCTCGACGGGCATTGCCTTGACGTAGCGAAAGCCCCCGCCCAGGTGTCGGATCGCCTTCGCGATGCGGTCGGCGATCGAGAGATCGCGTGTTGCCAGGTTGATGTTGTAGGCGATCAGCGGCGCCCGCGCGCCGACCGCGACCACGCCCGCCGTCGGGTGCGGCGCATCCGGCCCGAAGTCCGGCTTCCACTCCGGCTCCCGGATTTTCGCGGCGAACCCTTCGAACTGCCCCTTGCGGATCTCCGCTAAGTTGCGGCGCTTCTCCGAGGTCGCCGAGTCCTCGTAGAGGTAGACCGGGATCCCGTGCCGCTCGGCGATCTCGGCGCCGATCTCGCGAGAAAGCG
>DASWDK010000268.1:0-10467 GCA_036395335.1 Thermoanaerobaculia bacterium | reverse complement strand
GCGCCGCGAGCAGCCGCGCGGCGAGGTTCCCCGGTTCGACGTCGAGAGTCTTGCCGCAGAACACGAGCGCCACGTCGTAGCGCTCTTCCGCCGCGGCCTTCAGAGCGCGCTCGAGATAGAGCCGGGCTTCTCGTTCTGACGTCGGGCGCGCCGGAAAGAAGAAGGGGAGCTGCTTGAGCGTGCTGGCTAAGTGATTGATGGCACTGATGCGGGACATGTCGGCGAGAGCCAGTATAGGCGGGACTCGGCAAAACACAAGAAATGTTTCGGCGGATGGGCCGATATACCTTACGTTTATCGGAGATTCACGCTCTTACCGGGCGGGGTTTCCTCGAGCGCGGAACGGGTCGGACCGACTGCAGTGGTAGACGGACCTGTTGGCCTAACTTTATTCGACCGGAAGGCGCTCCTGCCTTACGGCTTAGGGAGGTTCTCTCGCCTAGCTGACCCGGTCGATCACCGATTCGGTTGCGAGAAGGAGGCCGTCCTTGGCTTCGGACTCGGCGAAAGATCCGAGCGCGACCCGCGCGGCCGCGGCGTAGTCGCGCGCGAGCGCGCGCGTTTCCGCGAGCCCGCCGTGACGCTCGGCGATCGAGAGAATCTGCGTCGCCGTCACGTTGCCGAACTCGCGCTCGCGCATCACCTGCGCGACGCTTTCGCGCTCGGAGGCCGACGCGCGGGGCAGCGAAAGGAGTAGCGGCATGGTGAGCTTGCCCTCCCGAAGGTCGTTCAGGACGGGTTTTCCCGTGGACTCGACGCTTCCGGTGTAGTCGAGGAGGTCGTCGATCAGCTGGAAGGCGACGCCGAGGCACCGCCCGTATTCCGCCAGCCGCTCGGCGGCGAGAAGATCGCCGCGCGGCGCGAAGTGCGCCGGGAGCCGGCAGGAGGCGGAGAAGAGGTCGGCCGTCTTGCGGCCGATGATGTCGAGCGCTTCCTCCCGAGTGAGCTGGACTCTGCCGTTTTTCTCGATGCCGATGATTTCGCCTTCGATCATCGAAAGCGTCGTGTCGGAGAGGACCTTCAGGATCGTCAGATCTCCTTCGTCGAGCGCGATGCCCATCGATTTCGTGTAGAGGTAGTCGCCGAACAGGACGGTCAGATTGTTCCCCCAGCGGGCGTTCGCCGAAGTCCGTCCGCGCCGGAGCCGCGCCTCGTCGATCACGTCGTCGTGCACGAGGGTCGCGGTGTGGATGAACTCGACGACCGTGGCATAGCGGACGTCTCTTCGGCCCTTCTCGTCGTAGCCGAGCAGCCGTGCCGAGAGCAGGAGCAGCGCCGGCCGGATCCGCTTGCCTCCTCCCTGGGCGAGGTGCCCCCCGATCCGGTCGATCGTCGAAATCGGGGAGCGAAAGTGAAGGAGCAGCTCCTCTTCGACGAGCGCGAGCTTCTCCGAGATCAGGTCGTATGCCCGCAGGAGGCGCGCGTTCGAGGCGGGCGAGGAGAAGATCATCGGTAGTTGGAGAACTGGAGGGGCAGGCCGAAGTCACGTTCTTTGAGCAGCGCGATCGCGGCCTGGAGCTCGTCCTTCGCGCGACTCGACACGCGGACCTGATCCGACTGGATCGAGGCCTGGACCTTCAGCTTGCGGTCCTTGATCGCCTTGACGATCTCCTTCGCTTTCTCCGACGGAATTCCCTGCTGGATCTTCGCCACTTGGCGCACCGTCCCGCCGGCCGCCGGCTCGGTCCGGCCGTAATCGATCGCTTTCACGGCGACTCCTCGCCGCACGAGCTTCGTCTCCAGGATGTCGACCACCGACTTCATCTTGTGCTCGTCGTCGGACGTGAGGACGAGCTCGAGCTCGTTGCCGCGAAACTCGATCTTCGAAGCACTTCCTCGGAAATCGAAACGGGTGGCGATCTCTTTCGAGGCCTGCTGGACCGCGTTCGAGACTTCCTGCAGGTCGACCTTGCTGACCACGTCGAAGGAAAAATCCTGCGGCATCTCCTCCCCACCCATCACCCCGAGGCGCGTCGCGCCGGGGGATCTCTCCCTTTTATCAGACAGATGCCCCGCTTCGCTCGAATGACCCTTGTTGAGGGGGTCAGTTCTCCACGATACGAGTGCCGGGCGGGCCCGTGATCCGGAAGTCCGACGCCGGACGCGCTTTTCCGCGCTGCCACTTCTCGAAACGAAACTCGGTCTTTCCCGCTGAGTCCTGGTACGAGAGCTCGCGGACGCTTCCGTCCCGATCGATCGCGAGGCGCAACCAGGCGAGATCCGGTCTCGCGATGCGCGGCGTGAGCAGCAGTCGCGCGGGCGCGGAGGGCTCACCCGGCTCCATCGTGATCTCGTACTGGCGCCTGAGGTCGGAAGGCTGCGTCAGGAAGACGACCGGAAGGCGGGCCTTCTCGTCCTCGGAGAGGCGCCGGACTGTCAGCTGCTTTTCTTCCGGCGAGAAGAAGCGGCCTTCGCCGGCGTCGTACGTGAAGACCTTCTTTTCGGGTCGCGGGTTGGGCGGTAATGGGATGTCGGATGGCGTTCCCGGCAGCGGGTCGTAGTCGAACCGGATTCGCTGGGGAGCCTGGAGGGAGACCGTGCCCGACTCGCGCCGGGTCGTGGCGAAACCCGCCGGCGTGTAGATCTGAACGAACCGGGACGAGTGTCCCGAACCGTCGGAGTAGAGCGCGACGGCCCGCGACAGCACCGCCGAAGCCGGTGCCGACGCGCCCGACCCCGAAGGCGCTGCTCCCGTCGAAGGCGCGGGCGTCGAGACGGCCTTCTGCGCGAAGGCCGCTGCAGCGCACGCCAACCCGAGAACGAAAACGAGCGGGATTCGTGTCACGAAGCAGCCACGACGATTCCGCATCGATTCGGCGACAACTGTCTTCAGTGCCGGAAGTGACGTCTGGGTGCGATCAGGAAAGCCATTTGCCTGTCATCGGCGGCGGCAATCACTTCCTGGTCCCGGATCGATCCGCCCGGCGCCACGACCGCGGTGACGCCGGCTTCGGAGAGGATGTCGAGTCCATCGCGGAAAGGAAAGAACGCGTCCGAGGCCGCGCCGCAGTTGACGATCGGGAGCACCGGCTTCGTGGCGGCCAACCGGCACGCGTCGACACGGCTCATCTGCCCGGCGCCGATGCCGATCGTTTGCCGCGCATTGGCGAGGACGATCGCGTTCGACTTCACTCGGCGAACGACCTTCCACGCGAGCTCGCACGCCGCACGCTCGACGGCCGTCGGCTTGCGCTGCGACGCGATCCGCCACGCGGAGGTCTGGTCCGGTTCCGAGTCCGCGTCCTGAAGAAGCAGCCCGCCCTCGATGCGCTTCCAGTCGAGGCTCCCGAAAGATCGCCGGGACACCGAAACCCGGAGAAGCCGCACGTTCGGCTTCTTCGTGAAGAAGTCGATGGCCTCCTGGGTGAACTCGTCGGCCGCGACCACCTCGACGAAGTGCTGGAGCACGAGCGACGCGAGAGCGCCGTCCACCCGTCCGCGGATCGCGATGATGCCCCCGAACGCGGCGAGCGGATCGCAAGCGAAAGCGCGTCCGAAAGCCTCGAGGACCGTGTCACCGACTGCGGCGCCGCACGGGTTGTTGTGCTTGACGATGACCGCCGCCGGACGGTCGAAGTCGCGTGCCAGAACGACCGCCGAGTCGAGGTCGAGCAGGTTGTTGAAGGACAGCTCCTTGCCCTGAAGCATCTCGAAGCGGACGAGCGCGTCGGCCGGCGCGGCCCGATCCCGGTAGAGCGCCGCGCGCTGATGTGGGTTCTCCCCGTAGCGGAGAGACCCGATCCGGTCGAACGCGAAGACGAGACTCTCCGGAAACCCTTCCTCTTGCCGGCGGCTCTCCGAAAGGTAGCGCGCGATCGCGGCATCGTAAGCGGCGGTGCGTGCAAACGCCCTCGCAGCCAGCTTCTCGCGTGTCTCGAGGCGCGTTCCTCCCGTGGCGCGAATCTCCTCGAGCAGATCGTCGTAGTCCATCGGGTCGACGACGACGGCGACCCGCGCGTGGTTCTTCGCTGCGGCGCGGATCAGCGCCGTCCCGCCGACGTCGATCATCTCGATCGTCTCTGCTTGCCCCGCGCCCCGCGCGACGGTCTTCTCGAAGGGATACAGGTTCACGACGACGAGGTCGAACGCCTCGATCGCACCTGCCTCCATGTCGCGCGCGTGATCGTCCCGGCTCACGTCGGCGAGCACGCCCCCGAAAATCTTCGGGTGCAGAGTCTTGACCCGTCCGCCCAGGATTTCCGGAAACCCGGTCTCGTCCTCGACGAGCCCGACCGCGACGCCCGACTCCTTCAGGTGCGCGGCGGTGCCTCCCGTCGAGATCACGCGGATACCCGTATCGGCGAGCGCGCGACAGAAATCGGTGATCCCGGTCTTGTCGTGGACCGAAACGAGCGCACGCCGGACGGACGTCACCGACTTCGGGAAGGGGATGGGCTCGGGCATCGTGGGGCAATATAGCAAGCATGTCCGGCCCGGACATCGAAGTCGACGCGCGAGGGCTCCTTTGCCCGCTCCCGATCCTGCGGCTCGCGCGAGCCTTCCGCGGCTCGCCGTCGGGCGCCGTCGCCCGTCTCCTCGCGACCGACCCCGCCGCCGTTGCCGACGTCGAAGCGTTCTGCCGCGAGAAAGGGTACACGCTCCTCGCGACGGATCGCGAAGGGGGGGTGTTGCGCTTTCGAATCCGGAAGCTCTAGAAAAGCTTCAGCAGGATGACGTTGACGACGAAGCCCTTGACGCCGTGGCTGACGACCGGGACCCCGACCTCGAAACGCAGGAGTGAGTTCTGCCAGGGGCCGTTCAGAGACCCGAGCAGGCCGGCGCCGGCAAAGTACGTGTCGTCGTAGCCGGATTGGCGGTCGCGGACGACCGCCTGATCGAAGATCGCCTCGAACCGGATGATGTCCTCGATGTTCAGCCCGTAGGAGACGCTCCCGACGAAGGCCGTCTGCGTCTTGACGCTGCCGCTCTTGAAACCGTGGAGCGGCGCGCCGGAAAACGCGCCGAACTCGTACTTCGAGAACCGATCGAGATCCTGACCGTCCAGGTAGGTCAGAGCGAGATGCAGCTTGTGGAAGCCGGGAAAGTACTGATCCTTCGAGAGCGAGAGCTGGTACTTGTAGTAATCGCGGTTCTTCGGGTCGAACTCGGACGTTTCCAGGTTTCCCCAGGGTTCCCACTCGCGGCGCCGGTAGTAGCCGCCGACCGCCGTTGCGTTGAAGCCCCGGTAGTTCCCGACTAGCCGCAGCTCGGCGCCGTCGGTGAAGGTGTCGACCGGCGTGACGAACCGCGGTCCCGTCTCGGGGTCTCGCTGGAAGTTGTCCCAGCGGGTGAAGATGCCGAGCGAAGTCTTGAGGAACGGCCCCAACGGCCGGCCGACGTTGATCTGGAAGATGGCGGGAAGGTGCTTGATCTTCTCGTCCGGAACTTCCTTTCCGTTGCGATAGGCAACGTCTCCGAAGGGGAAGGCGACCGCGAAGAGGTCCGCCCCGAGGTCGAAACGACCGCCTCCGAGGGAGGGATCGGTGTAGTTCGCCGTCAGGAGCGCGCCGCCGAAGAACACCGACAGCTGCTTCCCCTTCCCCCATAGATCGAAGTTGAAATGCTGAATCCCGAGAAGCGGGATCGGATAGTCGAGGGAATTGTCGTAGAAGCCTCCGGCGATCCCGAACGTGCTCCGTTTCGAGATCTTCTCCTCGACGACTCTTTCTCCGGGCCTCGCTCGATCCGGCACGAGATAACGCATCCCCAGGTCGGTGTCGCGGATCATCTGAAGGTCCGAGCGGTAGGCGGCGGATCGCCGCTCGGCGAACGTCGGCGGGTTGATCTCGACCTCCTTCATCTTCACGTCCCGCTCGATGGCCGTCGTGCGGCCGGCCGTCGAGAAGACCTGCTGCCCCCGGATCTCCAGCGGCAGCGCGACGTCGGGATGGCCGGGAACCGCGTGATAGATCTCGGTTTGGACGTTCGAGAGCGTTTCTCCCTTGAGATTGAGCTGCACCGAGTCGCGGCGAAGAAGGGCGAACGTCTCTGTGTCGATCCAGACCTTGCCGCGGTAGACGGGTTTGTCTACGAGGTTTTCCTTCGGCGTGTAAGCGATCTCGTACGCTCGGCGGCCGCCAATCTCCTGCGTGCCGGCGAGCTCGTACCGGTAGTCCTCGGTCAGCCGGATGTCGAGCGGAAGCGTCGTGACTTTCTCCGGCTGCAGGATCGGTATCTTCGGAAGGGTCTTTCCTTTCCATTTGACTCCGTTCAGGTAGAACTCCTTCCAGCCCCAATCGGCGGGCTCTCCGCGTCGGAAGAAGAACGGGCCACGGATCGTCAGGTCGAAGGTCTCGTTGACCTCGGCGACGCGGAATCTCAGCGAGGCTTCCATCTCCGCAACGAACGTCGAGACGCTTTCGCGCTGTCCGGCATCCCACGCGCGCTCGCGCGCAATGATCTCGTCGGCCGTCAGCCCCCGGGCCGCGCCCACCTCGACCGCCGTGCGTTCGCCCGGTCGTTTCGCCGGCTCGAGCACGACGGCGAGCGGGCCGCGGGAAAGATCGAGCTCGAACGTCTTCGCGCCTCGAAGCTCGAAGTCTCGGCGCGCGCCGGAGAGGAGATTCTCCACGGAGGCCTTCTCGTACGTCCCGCCGGAGAGATCGATCGACGCGCGACCGGACGGATCCTCGGCCAGGATGAGGATCGGAGCGAATTTCTTGCCGTCGAAGAAGCGCACGACGGCAAAGCGCGTTCCGTCGGTGCGGGTGGCGGTCGTCGGAGTCGGATCCCGCGAGACGTCCTCGGTCCAGTAGCGCTGCAGGCGGCCGAGCGACTCCCAGTCCGAATCGTCGACCGTTCGCTCGGGGGTCGAAAACATGCCGACGATCTGCGGGACGGCCGCCGCCGCGCCGATCGCCTGCACGACTTCACCCGCGATGCTTCGTCCAGGGGTGCGAAGCAGAAAGAGCCAGCGCTCTTTACCTTCGCCGGAAAACGCGGGAGGTACGCGGCCCGCGAACGTGGCGATCGCGTCGAAGTACGCGCCCAGTCCTTCTTCGAGGTCGAGAGAGAAGGGCTCGCCGGGGCCGTGCGAGAAGTCGAGGCCGATGCGGGCGCCCGGCGACGCCGCGCGGACCGCGGAAGAAAGCTGCTTGATCGCGAATGGCACTCGCGCCCGGACGGAATCCTCCGGCGTCTGGGAGAACCGCGTGAAGTCGAGGACGACCGCCGCCGCGCCCGCGGTTTTCGCCAGGCGCGTTGCGTCGCGCAGCACGGCGGAGTCGGAGAGATCGCCGATCTCGAAGAGAACGACGCACCTTTCGAGCGAAGCCGGGAGCTCTTGACGCGATGTGATCTGGACGATGCCGAGCGGTGGTCCGACCGGACAGGTCCCATCCGTCCGCTCGGCGGCAACCGTCAGCCGCTCCGCCGCGCCCGCGCCGGCGGCACCTGCGAACAAAAGAAAAACGCCCGCGATCACGCGGGCGTTCTCGAGCCGGGCCCGTTCCCTCATCGGAATCCGAACAACGGACGTCCGGCGCGACTTGTTCCCGTTACCTCCGCGCTTTTTCCCTCTCGCGAACGGGCTCGGCCGCGACCGGAGCCGGCGCCGCCTTCTCCGTCGCGTTCTCGGCGGACGCCAGTCCGAGCGTCTTGCGCAGCTTCGTCTCGATCTCGGAGGCGAGCTCCGGATTCTCCTTCAGGAACTGCTTCGCGTTCTCGCGTCCCTGGCCGATCCGGAGCTCTCCGTAGGACAGCCACGCGCCGGACTTCTCGACGATCTTCGCCTCCAAGCCGAGGTCAATCAGCTCTCCCGACCGCGAGATCCCTTCGCCGTATGTGATGTCGAACTCCGCCTGCCGGAACGGCGAGGCAACCTTGTTCTTGACGACCTTCACTTTCGTCCGCGACCCGACGACGACGTCGCCGTCCTTCAACGACGCGATCCGACGGATGTCGATGCGGATCGAGGAGTAGAACTTCAACGCACGTCCCCCGGTCGTCGTCTCCGGGTTGCCGAACATGACTCCGATCTTTTCGCGGATCTGGTTGATGAAGATCAAGCTCGTCCGCGACTTCGACACGATCGCGGTCAGCTTGCGCAGCGCCTGGGACATCAGCCTCGCCTGCAGTCCCATCTGCGCCTCGCCCATCTCCCCCTCGATCTCCGCCTTCGGCACGAGCGCGGCGACCGAGTCGACCACGATGACGTCCATGGCCCCGGAGCGGATCAGCATCTCGGCGATCTCGAGCGCCTGTTCGCCGTTGTCCGGCTGCGAGACGAGCAGGTTGTCCGTGTCCACGCCGAGCTTCTTCGCGTACTCTGCGTCGAGGGCGTGCTCGGCATCGATGAAGCCGGCGAGTCCGCCGGTTTTCTGCGCCTGAGCGATGATCTGGAGCGACAGCGTCGTCTTGCCGGAGGATTCCGGTCCGAAGATCTCGACGACCCGTCCCCGGGGGATTCCGCCGATGCCGAGCGCCGCGTCCACGGCGAGCGAGCCGGTCGGGATGACCGAGACCGGCACCTCAGGGCGGTCGCCCAGCCGCATGATCGAGCCCTTGCCGAACTGGCGTTCGATCTGCGTCAGCGCCGTCTCGACGGCGCGCCATTTCTCGTTCGGTTTCACGCTGGACATGTTGTGATCCTCTATTTGCGCGATTATAGATGGGCGCTTCGAATCCGATGGAAACGATCTCATCAACCGATTCCGCCGCGACCACGCGGACGGCCGACCTCGGCCGGGCGTTTCGCGAGCGGCCTCTCTCGATGATCGTCGCGACCGGCTTCGGTACGGGCCTCGCCCCGATTGCGCCGGGAACCGCCGGTTCGGCGCTGGGTCTCGCCGCGGCATGGCTCCTCGCCCGGGGAATCTCTCCTTCTCACATGCCCAGTGTTGTCGCGGCGGTCGGACTGTTGATGTCCGGCCTCCTCGTTTCTCTCTTCGGCGTTCCGGTCGTCGGCCGCGCCGCGGCCGCGCTTGGCCGCAAAGACCCGGGCTGCATCGTGCTGGACGAGATCGCGGGGCAGTTCCTGGCCTGTGGCATCGTGCCACTCTTCGGATATCCGTCCCCCAGGGTCGCGACAGCGGTCTGGCTCGCCTCCTTCCTCGTCTTCCGGCTCTTCGATGTGTGGAAGCCCGGTCCCATCCGCGCCTGGCAGGACCTGCCGGGCGGCTGGGGAATCATGGTGGACGACGTCGCTGCCGGCCTTCTCGCGGCCGGCGTGACCGCGGGCGTCGCGGCTGTCGCCTCGGCTCGACCGGCGTGACCGTGGAGCTCGCCGATCGCGACGGCGCGGTTCTCGAGGGAGAGCTCCTCTCGCGCCATACGACCTTGAAGATCGGTGGACCGGCCCGCTGGTACTGCCTCGTCCAGACGGAGGAGGGCCTTTCCCGGGTCCTTCACGCCGCGTCGGAGGGGGGAGAGCCGCTCGCGCTCCTCGGCATGGGGTCGAACGTCCTCGCCGCCGACGAGGGGTTTCCGGGCTGGGTCGTCCGGCTCGGCGGGGACTTCCTCCGGATCGGAGTCCAAGGCGATCGTTTGATCGCCGGAGGCGGAGCGGCCCTGGGCGGGGCGTGCGCCGCGGCGGCGCGCGCCGGACTTTCGGGGCTCGAGCCGATCTCCGGGATTCCGTCGTCGATCGGAGGCGCCGTTCGCATCAACGCGGGCGCTTACGGCGGCGAAATCTTCCAAGTGCTTGAGACCGTCCGCCTGGTCGCCTTGAACGGGGCGCGGCGCGAATCGTCCGCGGCGGGTATTCCGCACGGATACCGCTGGACGGAGCTGTGCGATACGGGTGAGATCGTGGCGGAAGCCACGCTCCGGCTCCGGCCGGCGTCGCGCGAAGAAATCGAGGGACGGACGCGCGTCGTCGCGGAGAAGAGACGCGGAGCGCTCCCGGGCGAGCCCAACGCCGGGAGCATCTTCAAGAATCCGCCGGGCGATTATGCGGGGCGGCTCGTCGAGGCGTGCGGCTTGAAGGGCACGCGCCGGGGGGATGCGGAGATCTCGACCCGCCATGCGAACGTGATCGTCAACCACGGCCGCGCGCGGGCCGCCGACGTGCTCGAGCTCATGCGGCTGATGCGCGACTCCGTGTCCGAGACGTTCGGCGTTACTCTCCTTCCCGAAGTGGAGTTTCTTGGCTTGAAATGGGACTGATGGGCTGCCGATGAGGATTCTCCTCCTCGCCGGCGGTGGCGGCACTCGGCTGTGGCCGCTTTCGACGCCAGCCCGTCCCAAGCAGTTTCTTCCTCTTGTCTCGGCAAGGAGCATGCTCGCCGACGCATTCGAGCGCGTCGCTCCCCTCGCCGAGGAGATTTTCGTCGCGACGTCCGAGGAGCACGTCGCTCTCGTCCGCGGCGAGCTTCCGCAGTTGCCTCCGGAGCGGATCCTCCCCGAGCCCGCACGCCGCAATTCCGGGCCCCCGATCCTCCGGGCCGCGCTCGACTTCGAGCGCGACGGCGACGCGATCACGGCGGCGCTTCAGTCGGACCACGCGGTTGCCGACGCCGAGGCCTTTCG